>WRMT01000021.1 GCA_009777005.1 Methanobrevibacter sp.
TATTTTAAAAAATAATTATTTATTTCTTTTAATTTTTAAAATAATAATGGATATTTTCATGAAAAATGAAAAATAAATTTTTATTCTTTTAATTTTTAAAATAATAATGGATATTTTCATGAATAATAAAAAATAAATTTTAATTCTTTAAATCAATAAAATAAATTAACATGATAATTTTAATAATTATAATTTCTTAAAAACTTAATTTTCATGATATCAATTAATAAAATATTTAAAAAAAAATTGATTTAAAAAAGAAAAATTAAAATAATAATCTAAAAATAAATCCAAAAAAAGGAAAATTAAAATAAAAGCCCATAATTAGTTCAAAAAAAGAAAATATTAATAAGAATCTCATAATTAATTCAAAAATGAAATTTTAATAAAGATTTAACACAGGAATCATTTCATTTAATTATATAGATATTTCATGAATTTTTAATTTTATTTAAAACAATAAGCACTAATAATCAATTTTATAAATTATAAAAATCGAATAAAAGTGTTTATTTAAGAAATAAAAATATGAAAACTGTTTTTTTATTATTAATTGGTGTTTTAATGAGTTCAAAGTTAGCTAGAGGTAGTTTTTTAATATTAATAGGAAATATTGTCTTTCGTGTAGGAGGATATATTTATCGCTTTTTAATGGCATCTCTTTTAGGACCTGCATCTTACGGAATTTTAACAATAACCTTACAATTTCAAGGAATTTTTCAAGTACTATCAGCAGCAGGATTGCCTCCAGCAATAGCTAAATATATTTCAGAATATACAGCTTTAGATGAGGAAATTCTTGCAAGGCAAACAATCTACACATCCTTAAAAATAATGATATTCTTAGGAATATTTTTTGGTTTACTGATGTTTTTCTTTGTTGCTCCTTGGCTTGCAAATGATTTTTTTAATAAACCTGAAGCATTGGTTCCATTACAATTTGTTGGCTTAATAACTCCTTTTAGTGTTATAGTAGGTGCTTTTAGAGGATCTTTTCAAGGAGTTTATAAGATGGAATACATATTAGCTACTCGAACAGTTGAACAAATATTCATGATAGTTTTTGCAACTTTGCTTGTTCTATTAGGTCTTTCAGCAGCTGGAGCTGTTTTAGGATCAGTTTTAGGTTTTGTAGCTTCTGCAGTTTTATCAGTGATTATATTTCTAAAGTACATGGGCAAGTATATACCACAGCCTAAAAAAGAACATAAATTTCCAATGAAAGAAGAATTAAAATTAGCTAAAAGGTTAGTTTTCTTTGCTATTCCTGTTACTGTTACAGCATTAGCTGAAATGGGAATTTATAGTATTTGTACATTTGTCATGGGAAAGTTTCTTGCTTCAAATTTTATAGGATATTTTGGAGCAGCTGATCCAATAGCTAGATTACCCCTTGTAATTTCTATATCTGTTGCAACCACGATTTTGCCAGCATCTTCTGCAGCATTTAGTACTAAAAATCAGGACCTTTTAAACAAATATGTCTTATCTGCATTTAAGTACGGGATGATATTTGTTATTCCTCTATGTATTGGAATAGCTATGTTTTCAGGACCAATAATGTCTTTAGTTTACTTTACAAGAGCAGAATATATTTTAGGAGGTACAGCATTAAGTATACTTGTTGTTGGAATGACATTTTACTCAATGTTTGCAATTTCATCAAGTATAGTTCAAGGGATAGGAAATCCAAGAATTCCCATGTATATCCTCCTTTTTGGAGCAGCTATTACAGTGATATTAAACTGGATAATGGTTCCACTTTATGGAATTGAAGGAGGGGCATTAGCTACATCAATAGCTTGTTTTATAATGATGATTCCAATGTTACAGCAAACATTTAAATTAACCAAAGTTAAATTTCCTTATAGTGTCTTTGGAAAGATAATTATAGCGTCTTTAATAATGGGGGTAATAATTTTATTTATTCCTCAAAATAGCTATGGGCTTATTATGAGTATTATTTTATGTCCAATCATTTATCTGTTAGGATTAATATTACTAAAAACCTTTGATAAAAATGATGTTTCAGCTATTCAAAAATTTTCAAAGAAAATTGGACCATTGAATAAGTTTATTAATAAAATTTTCAAGCTATTTGAAAGATTTATTTCTTAATAATAATAAAAAAATAATAATAATAAAAAAAAAAAAAAAAAATGAAAAAGACTTATTCTTAATAATTATTTAAAAAAAAATAATTAAAAAATAATTAAAAAAAATATTAAAAAAATATTAAAAAATAAAGCAGGATTAAAATTTAATGTTCTTGAGACTTTTAAGAATTGAAGATAATATTGGAGCATTACATATAAAATTAGTAGCTATAATTCAATTAAATAATGTTAATAAATGAGGTTTAGTGGTAGATATTATGACTGAAGTGAAAGCTGGAGTAGAATATAAAATAAACATTGATGGAAAAACTTTTCTTTTAGATGGAAAAAAGTATGATTTACTTTATTTCATAAACACCTCAGGCTCTATAACAGAAGCTTCGAAGATAATAAAAGTTTCCTATAGAACCGCTTTAAATTATATTGATAAAATCGAAGATACATTGGAAATAGCTATTGTAAATACCTTTAAAGGAGGAAAGGGTGGTGGTGGAAGTACATCTTTAACTGAAGAAGGATTAATGATTTTAAAAGAGTGTAAGAAAATCAATGCAATAATGGAGCTTCATAGGGAATTAAATGAAATTGAAGCTAAAGTAGTTTCTGTAGACAACTCTAAACGAATTATGAGTATTCAAATGAATGAAGTGAGTATTACCATACCTTTAAATGATAAGTATTCTGTAGGAGATAGAATTTTAGCACTTATTAGCTATGATAACGTGTTTGTAATGCTTGAACCTCAAAAATCAAGTATTAGGAATATATTTAAAGGAACAATTAAAGAAATGACTCTTGAAAATGATATGATTCGTGTGAAAACTGATATTGGAGATATTAGTCTGTTTTCAGATATTACTTTATCTGCAAGTGAAGATCTTAATCTGAAATTAGGAAAAGAAATATATATTGGATTTAAAGCTCTTGCAATAGCTACTTTAAAATTATAAAAAGTGATAAAAAATTCAGGTAAAGAAAGAAGGGAAAAAAAACAGATAAAAACTTTCAAAATATTTTAAAAAATTCAAGGCACGAAAATAAAAACTTTCAAAATAATTAAAAAACCTTGGGAAAATTTATAGTAAATGATAAAATTGCATGGGAAAAAAACATTGTTAAGTAAAATTTTTTTTTTTAAGAATATTATTTTGAAAGTTTACAATATAAATAAAAAAATATATAATATATTTTATTTAAATAATATATCAATATTCGATTTTTTCTATTATTTCAAAAATGAGGATATAATTTTACACAATGAACTGAATATGGTTAATTATTAGTTCAATTAGAATAATAATTCTAATTTAAAGAGAATAAATTGATAAATAAGCAAAATGTTAAATAATGATAATTTCTAATTTTAAAGCTTATTTAATCTTTATTAGATGATATTCATTTAAAATTTTCTTTTTTAATTATTCCACAACATATAAAATCCAATTTCTTTCAAAAAAAGATTTAGTGTTTAACAAACAATTTGATCAAATAGTTAAAATAATGATAATATATTTATATAAGTCTTAACATATGCGATTAATAGCTATTAGTGAAACAATATTAACTTTAATATATTTATCATATTAAACAATAGGACAATTCTTAAACAAAGATATTATCCCATATTTTAGTAGTTAATAGCTATTTTGCATATAATGATAAATAATTAAGAAATAAAGTTTATTTATCTTTGATGAGAGAAAAGTAAGAGAGAATAAGATAATAAAAAATAATTAAAACTTTGAATATATTCGATGCTTACTAATGACTTCACTAATATTCACTATTTCAACAAAATTATTATTTTTTATTATTTCTTCATTATATGTTATATTTACAAATCTTATTTTGCTATTTTTATAAATTCTTGACAATTATTGCTTTTAAAATTTCACTCAGTTAAAAAAACATAATGTTAAATTGATGTAAAATATATAAGTTCATATTGTATATTTTACAAGCTTTAAAAATATTTTTGAGGTTGATTATATTTTAAAAATTGCTATTGATAAAGAAAAATGTACTGGTTGTGGAGAGTGTATAGAGGCTTGTCCTAAAGGACCTAAAATATGGAAAATAAACAAGATTGCTCATACTTCTAATTTAGAATATTGTCATGTTTGTACAATATGTGCTTCTAAATGTCCAGAAAGTGCCATTGAAGTTATAAGAAATGCTCAGGATGAATATTCGGCAGAATAACTATAATTTAAATCAAAAAAATGAAATTTTATTTAAAAAAAACTGTGCTTATAAACTAACTCTTTGATGAAAGATAATATAAATATTATTGTTTGTTATATAACGAATAGTTAACTATAGTCTTAATTACGATAAACTATTTATACTGGATGAGCTATAGATAAACAATTAGCTAATAGATGAATAAGTTAAAATATAGTAAAATTTTATAATAATTATATTTGAAAATTAGACTACTATTAGCAACATTCTAGATATACACCTTCTAAATATATGCAAATAGGAAAATATCGACATTAAAACTAATAAATCGGATAACTGATTCAATACTGATTTTTAGAGTGAGAGATAATAAAAAAAGGATTGTTTTCATCTATCACAATTTTTGGCAATTCTTAAATTTCTATTAAAACCCAATAACTTCAATATAATTTGACGGATTTTAGAAACTTTTGCAAAAAGCCAAATAATGATTATTATCATGTTTTTTATAAGTTCCTATTTATAGTTATAAAATATCCATAATAAAAAATGGGTGAAAATTTATAAAATATATTGACTCTCAAAATGTTAAATTTCTAAAACATAAGGTATCTATTAAAACGATTTTAAACACGGCAGGTATTCAATTATTCATGTATTTCTGATTAAATCTTATTTAATCAAAATAATTCATGATTAAGCATAAGGTAATGTGCAGGGAAAATGTAAACAAGCTTAAAACAGAATTGCCTTAAAGGAATATCTTTACTTTTTTTTTTAAAAAATTTTAAAAACTTTTAATATTGTAACCTTTTATTTTAACTACTTTTAAAGCTTTTAAGATAATAACATTTTTATTTAACTACTTTTTAAAAAAATAATTATAGCTTATTAAAAATAGCTATCTACTTATGAAACTTTTACACAATATATAATAGTAAAATTATATCATTGATAAAACTTGTAGGGATTTTATGGAAGAAAGAATAGCTATAGTTTCTAGAAAAACTTCTGAAACAGATATTAAATTAAAGATAAATTTAGATGGAAAAGGTATTTATACTATTAACACAGGGGTTAATTTTTTTAACCATATGCTTGAATCTTTTTCAAAACACAGTTTAATTGATTTAGATATAGAGGCAAAAGGAGACATTGGCATTGATGATCATCACACTATAGAAGATATTGGAATAGTATTAGGTGAAGGATTTTTAAAAGCCATTGGTAATAAAAAAGGAATTAGAAGAATGGCACATGGAATCATTCCAATGGATGAATCATTAGCTACTGTAGCTATTGATATTAGTGGGCGTAGCTATTGTGTAATGGATTTTTCTTTTAAAAATAGTAAAATTGGAGATATGACTTCAGATATTATAAAACACTTTTTTGAATCATTTGGAAGTGCAGGAAAAATCAATATTAATATTCAAGCTAGTGGCTCTAATGACCATCATAAAGCTGAAGCTATTTTTAAAGCATTTGCAAAATCACTGAAAGATGCTTGTAAAATTGAACATGATTCTATTCCAAGTACAAAAGGAGTTATTTAAAAAATTCCAGGCACCAAAAGAGCAATTATATATTAATTCTAAAAAAAATTTATTTAAAATTACACTTTCCTTTATTTTTTTAATTAATAGTTGAAAAGAAAAAATTTGGATTAATAATTTAGTAAAAATCTTTATTTTAAAAAAATCAATTTTTTATTCTTTTTATTAAAAAAAAAAAAAATATCTAAATAATTTAATTACAAATAAAATAACAATTATAATTCTTAAAGCAGTGAAATTAAAGAATTTTAAATTATAATTCTTAAAACGATAAAATTTAAGAATAAAATATAGTATGATATATAGCATATAATATATCTCAAAGAGTTCTTAAATATATTAATTATCATAAAAAGGAATTATATTAAAAAGTTAGTTAAATAAATAAAAGAAAAATAAAAACATATTAATTTAATGAATATTTATTTTAAATAAACGATAGGTTAAAGAAATCTAATTTTATAATAATTTTTTTGTCTTTTTCAGCCATATGAAATCTAATAAAAAGTAAAAAGATTTTATAGAAAGTTAGAGTATGTAAGAACAAAAATGAAAAATTAAAAAGATTTATTAGACAGTTTGAATATTGAAGAACAAAGAAATTATTAAAAAGATTTTATAGACAGTTTGAATATGTATAAACAAAGAAAAAATTAAAAATAAAAAAGAAAGCCGTGAATTCACGGCTGAAATGAGGATTATTTTGGTTTATCCATTAAAGCTGTTTTAGAGACTATTTGTCCATCTCCACCATGTGGAGTTCTTAAAACAGTATCATTAGATTTTTCAATCTCTCTTGCTTCAGTAGCTAGTTTTGCAGCAACTCCAATCAATTCGTGAGCAGCAGCCACAATAGGTATGTATTGGTTAGCATCTTGAACCATGAAACAACCTTTTGTATCGATAGTAGCTACTTGACCAGCAGCTTCATATGCAGCATAAGCTTTAGCTTTTGCATAAGGGTTTGTGAAGCCTGCAGCTTCAACAGCTTTTTCAGCAGTTAAGATAATTTTTGGTAATTCTAAATCTTTACCCGCTTCAGCTGCATCAATAAGAGCATCGATAGCATTTTGAACAACTCTATAAGCACCAGTTAAAGCTAAGACTTTTATAACATCTGCATTGAAAGAAGCCATTTCAGTTGGATCTAAGAGTTCTCTTCTTGCTCCAATCATTGGGTCTCCTTTAACAATTATGTATCCTAAGCCTTGTTCATCCATTTCATCTTTCTTTCCAGCTCCTGGAGCATCACCAATAATTACTGCAGGAATGTTTCCAGCAGATAATAATTCTCTTGCTTTAGCAGGTCCTGGAGCACCAGGATTAGGACTAATAAATATTACAAAATCTGGGTCGAAATCATTTATCTTAGGAGTTACTTCTTCTACTTGTTCTGGGTTCATTTTAGCTCCAGAACCAACGACTCTTACATCTATATTTGGTCTATCTGCTCTTTCATCAAGCAATAAATCTAACACTGGTGAAGTACCAATGTTACCACTTTTAATTATTCCAATTTTAACAACCATTTTGTCACCAATTTTTACTTAAACCTAAACTATTAAGTATTTTCTGATTTTTTTATAACCATTAAGTATATATACTAGTTTCAAAAGTTTTAGCTATTTCTTTAAAAAAAACAATAGCTAGGGACTAAGTCTTAAATAGATATTTAAATAAATTAATGTAAAATATTTATTAAATTATTTTCTATTTAAAATTCATACTTAACTTATTTCTAATATTAGTACTTAAAGTAAATAAATATGTTCTAAGAATTTATATAAACTATATTTCTAGTTATAAGATAAAAATATTTCTAAAAATCAAAAAAGTTATTCATTTTATTTAGAAAAATTTTAAAAATAATTTCTTGTATTTAGCTATTTTTAAAGAAAAAGATTATTCTAATTAATTTTATAAAAAAAAGTAATTTTAAAAAGTATAATGAATAATTCTTAATAAATTTAATTTATTATCAATATTTTTCAGTATTATGAATCAAATTAAAAATCTAAATATTAACTATTAAATTATACTGTAATTATAGGATAATATATGAAATTAAAAAGTTAATTCTTTTTTTAAAAGATTATTCTAGACATAAGTTTCAAGTGTATTAAAAAATTCTTAGACTTATATTTCAAGTGTAAAAATCTTTATTAACAAGACATATATTTCAAGTGTATTGGCTCAAAAAAAATTGCAATTTTTATTTGAGAAATCTTGGAAATTTTTAAATAAAGGTGATACCTCATCGAAATTCTGATCTCTTTTTCCAAATAGCTTTCATACTTTTGAATCTGTTTTTTTTTGATTTAAAATCAAAGTTATTTATTATGTTAATAATTTTTTCAATAGCTACTTGACTATCTATAACAAGATCTCCTTGAGGTTTATTTAAATTAGCTAAGTTATTTATTTTATCTGGAATCTCGTTGATTTCAAGAATCGGGATTTTTAAGTTATTTGCTAAATCTACACTACCATGAACTTTATGAAATCCAGCTATTTTTATTGAAGGAATCTTTAAAACTCCTGTTTCAATGGTCATTCCCATTCCTGCTCCAAAAACAATAGCTTTGGAAACACTCATTAAACTTAAGATATCAGAAAAGCCTTCTAATACCATTATTTTTTGTAATTTAGATATATGATTAGTTGGCTCATTAGCTGTATTTATAAAATTTTTAAGATCTTCTTTTTTTAATGTTGAAGTTTTTGAATCTCTAGAAGAAGTTATTAAATTTTCAATATATTCTTTTTTAAATCTATATGGAGCTATAAGAATAGGAAAATCAATCTTATTAATAGCTAATATTAAATCATTTAAATCAGCTTCCTTTAAATCTCCGCCTAAAACAAATAAAATAAAATTATTAAAATCGTTTTTATCAATATTCCATTCTTTAAAAATTTCATCTTTGGTTTTTAATTTTCCATTAGTTATATAATCATGAACATAGCTAGCCATTGGATAGCCACCTATGTTTTTAATATTAATAATACCATAGCTATTTTTTAAATAAGATTCATACTTTTTAGATGGAACAGTAATAAGGTCTGCAAAAGAAATTAGCTCGATTGGATTGTAAATATCCTGTTCAATGTGTAAAACTGGAATTTTTAGGAAATTAGCTGCAGCTATTGATTTTCTAACATCACCAGCATTTCCACAGCTAATTAAAAGATCAATATGCTTTCCTCTAAGAGCCTTAATAGCTTTTATAATATCTTTAAAAATTAAATAAGCTAATTTAAAATTATTTTTTTTAGTTTTTCCACTACTGCGACCTTTTCCTATGGAAAATATTTCATTTACATAAGGTTTTAAAATTTGTTCTGTGCCTTCACCATGACTTAAAGCTACAATATTAGTTTTACTCTTGTGAAGCTGATTATTTGACTCTAATTCTTTTAATTTTTCTATAATTGGAATAAGTGTTTTGGCAGGAGCAAGTTCGCATGCAATAGCTATGTTAGCTATGTTACCTATGTTAGATATGTTAGCTATGTTATCTTCGTCAGCTAAATTAGCTAAATTAGCTATGTTAAATTCTTCTTTTTTAGTCATTTTATCCTCATTCTTCTAAGGCAACTTTAGTTTGTAAAAATAGTATATTATTGCAAAAATTCCAATTAAATAAAAAATCCAAACCACAATATCTGTAGGACCTGTTTCAATCCAAACAATAGTTTGAGCTAGTATTATTGCATATAATCCTGTAGCTATTCCTTTTAAATATTTTTGTAATAAGTGAAGTAATTTTAAAATAAAACCTATAGTAAACATTTGAATAGCCATAGCTAAAAGTCCAAAGTCTAAAATAGCTGGACCAAAAATTGTGGAAGTAATGGCATGGCTTTTTCCAATTACAACCTCACCAACTAAAACCCTTGGATTAACAGATTCAAAAAACCCAGTTAATGTGTAATAAAATAAACTCCCATTAGTAGAGCCCTGAAGATAAGTAGCTCTATCCAATATATTTAGAGTAAATCCCGCCCTATAGGATATTAAATCAATTGGATTAAGTCTCCATTGTTGCCATTCAATTGATTTAGTAGCTATAAATCCTATAGCTGTGAGTAAAATAGCTATTAGAATAAAGAAAAATATGTTATGTTTCATTTCAAAATTTCTTGTATAGTATAAAGTTACAAAAACACTTAATAAAATAGTAATTGGTGTTGTTCTATATCCTGTAAGAGTGAAAAGTGAAAGCCCAATGAGAAGAAAGAGATAATGAGATTTTCTTTTGAACTTTGCAAGTAATAAGTTTATTCCTAAAAGGAAAAAAATATATGAAAACAGCCATATTCTTGTAGCAGCATTTCCTTTTAAAACCCCACTAAAAAGAGGAATTCCTCCTAAAATAAATAAATTAGCTATTTGAAGAATAATTCCAATGGATACAATAGCTACTAAAATTAGCTCTAGAATATCATAATGTTCAAATAATTTAATATCATTTAATTTTTCCTCTTTAATATTTTCAAGAATTTTAATCTTATTTTTAACTATTTTAGATATTTTTGACAATACTTTTGGAAAAAAGGTTCCTAATTTAAAAAATATTATCCCAATAGTTATGAAAATATACACTTGAAATGAAGGAGGATGTAGTTCTTTTGAAAAATATAGTATTGGAATTGCTATAGCTATGAATAAAAAAATCAAAAAAACAATTATATTAGGATTAAAAATGTCAATTCTTATAGATTTTAGATTACTTTTTAAATTCAAATATAGATCACCTTTATTTCAATTAAATAAAATAGATTTCACATTATTGCTTTTCTTTTTCTTTCAATTTATTATTTTATTAAAATTTAATTTAAATTACATTTCTTATTCCTTATTTACTTCTTATCTATTTTAATATTTTATATTTAATTAAAAATTATCTTAAGTTTATTAAATAAAATGAGAAATTATAGCTATTATTTTATTATTAATAAATAATTTTATAATAAATAAGAAAGAGAGAGAAAGAGAAAGAAAGAGAGATAGAGAAAGAAAGACTTTATATTCCATTAATTAGGAATACTTCAAGAGAAAATAAATTTTACTAAAAAAAATAATGGGAATTGTAAAAATTATGTTTGAAAATTAAAAAAGAATAAAAAGTAAAATCTTACTTTTTATTTTTTACTTGGAACCTAAAAAAATACCTTTTTTAGGAGGTTGGAAAGAATAGTGCTAAAAAGTGAAACTTTCACATTTTCACCATTCTCATTTACAATGATTTTTCCAAGATGTGATTGACATTTAAAGACTATAGGCAAGTTAACAGAAACATCATTTCCATGAAAGTTGTATATATTGTAAGAATCAGTTTTAGCTGTGTTTTTAGTAAATACACAAAGAGTAGATTTTAAATTATCTCCATGTTCATTAAAAATAGCTCCACCAGAATTACCTGCACTATTAAAAGTAAATAAACATCCAGAAAAAGTAGCTTTATCACCATGGAAAGTATATACTGCACCACCAAAATTACCTGCATGATTCTTATTGAAGTTACAAAGAGTTACTTTTAAATCATCACCGTGTTCGTTGAAAATAGCTCCACCTGAATTGTCTGCACTATTAGAATCAAATGTAGTACTAGTTAAACTGACTCTATCACCATGAAAAGTATAAAAAGCCCCAGCTGAGTTCTTAGCAGTATTTTTATTAAAGTTACAAAGATTTATTTTGAAATCATCTCCATGTTCATTGAAAACAGCACCACCAGAATTTTCAGCTTCATTTTGAGTAAATTTACTAGTGAAAATAGTACATTTATCACCATGGAAATTATATACAGCACCACCAGAATTTTTAGCTACATTTTTAGTGAAGTAAGAACAGTCTATAGATAATAAACCTCCGTGTTCATTAAAAATAGCTCCACCAGAATTTTCAGCACGATTATCATCAAAAGTAGAGGACAATACATTAAAATTGTAGCCATAGAAATTATAAATTCCTCCACCAAATAAAGCAGAATTGCTTTTGAAAGTAGAAGATTTTACTTTAAAATTGCTTCCTCTATCATTAAAAATAGCTCCCCCTTGTTTAGTAGCTAGATTATTTTCAAATACACATTCCTTTATAAGAACCGTGCCACCTTGATTATAGATAGCTCCCCCACTATCAGAAGTTGCACCATTTAAAAACATTATATTATAAAAACTAACTGTACAGTCTGGAAGAATAGTAAAAATTCTTCCTTGGAATTCTCCGTCAATTTTTGTCGGTTGTTTATTATTTTTACCAATAAAAGTCAAATTTTTATCAATAATAATATTCCTATTTTCTTCTCCTTTAAAAATTCCAGTAGACAAATAAATAGTGTCACCAGAATTAGCTGTTGTAGTTACATTTAAAAGTGATTGCTTTTCTTTATTTTCGGTTTGACCAGAATTAATATCATTACCATTAGTGGCAACATAATAATTAGCAGCTGAAACCGAAGATATGATTACAGTCATAAAAACTAAAGTCAGGACAAATATTAACAAAGCATATTTTTTTTTATTTGTACCCTTTAAATTCATTTTCAGCACCTATTTTTGATTTATTATTATATTAAATATTTTTAGTCAAAGGTTTATTCATTTATAAAAAAAATTAAGTCATAAATATCAGTTAATTTAAAACTAAATACTCATGACCATGATTAAAAATTTTGTTTATAATTAAACCTTAAACTTTGATTCCAATTATTAAACAAAATCAACAGTTATTTCATCAGGTATAGTAGTATGAATACCATTTAAAACTGATTCCTGATCATTTAATAGTTCAATTTTAACTTCACGAGACCATTCATTGAATAAAAATTCTCCTGCACCCCATTCAGCAACATTGTCGGTTAATGTAGGTAAAATTATTGTAGTTCTGACTCCATGGAAGTTGTATAAAACTGCTCCATATCGGGCAATGTTTTTAATGAATTCACATGTATTGATGATAAGATCATCACCATGTTCATTAAAAATAGCTCCACCAAAACTAGCTTTATTTTCAGAAAAAGTATTAAAAGATAAAGTGATTCTATCTCCATGGAATGTGTCAATAGCACCACCGTAAATTGCAGCAATATTTCCTATAAATTCAGATTTAGTTACAGTAAAATCATCACCATGTTCATTAAAAATAGCTCCACCAGAAGTCCTGACAGCTTCGTTAGATGCGAATACACTATTAGTTACAGTAACTCTATCTGCATGAAATGTGTAAAAAGCTCCACCAGAGTTTTCAGCCGTGTTTTCAGTAAATTCACACAATTTTACTTTAAAATCATGCCCATGTTCATTAAAAACAGCACCACCAGCATTACCTGCATAGTTATTTAAGAATTGAGATAAAATAATTGTGAATTTATCTCCATAAAAATTATAAACAGCACCACCGCTACCTAATGCAGCGTTATCTTTAAATATAGAGTTTTCTATTTTAAGACCATATCCCCATTCATTGAAAATAGCTCCACCACTATTATAAGCAATATTTCCTTCAAAAACACATTCATTAATTGTTAAAGATCCGCCTTTATTATAGATAGCTCCACCATTATTAGAATTTCCCCCTATAAATGTAATATTTATAAAACTTACAGTATGATCAGGGAGGATAGTAAACATTCTTCCCTCTCCCTCAACAAGTATAATTGTAGTATCTTTATTTTCCCCTACATAAGTTAAACTTTTGTTAATCGTTATTTCTCGATTTTTTAAACCTTCATATAATCCATTGGATAAGTAAATTGTGTCTCCTGAAATAGCTTCATTAGTTACATTACTAATGGATTCTTTAGAAGTAGAAATACTTAAACCATCATCATCATCATTTCCATAAGGACTAATATAATAGTCAGTTGCAGATACAGTAGACATTACTACCATCATTGCGACAAAAACTAAAATAGCAGTAGCTACTAAGGAATATCTACTTTTATGAGTAGTCATTTTCATTTTTTTTCTCCTTTAAATTATTTCATTTTTTAAAAAGCAAGTATTTAATTAAACCATTACTAAGTGAATATTCGTTTTTTTTATTTTCATGCTAAAATGTTAGTACAAAAACACTCGGAAAATTAAATACTTGCCTTAAAATTAAACAGTTTATTTGTTTTTATTGATAAAAACCCATAAAATATGATATTTTTGAAAGATAAGTTTTTATTTCTTCAAAGTTCAAAGACTACAAATTTTCATCAAACCTTTAAAAACAATATCTTCAAAGTTCAAAGACTACAAATTTTCATCAAACCTTTAAAAATAATATCTTCAAAGTTCAAAGACTTCTAATTTTAAGGCAAGTATTTACTTGAATATTTTACTCATTTTTTTTATTTTTTCATGATAGCTATGAATAAACTAATTAGACTTTAACTTGGATAACATGTTCTGTTTTTTCCCATTTTCGGTTACCAGCTAAAAATCTGATGATTGATCTGAAACTAGCAGGTACCATTAGAATACTATAAAAAGGGATTGTTGCACCAGCTAAAAATCCTTTAAATGCACCATATTCAGTTCTTAAACCATAAATAGTTCCAAAAATAAAGCTAATAATAATTGAAATAGATAACATTATGATTAAAACTATATTAGCAGGATTATTTAGCACAAAAATAATGTACAAATTATAAAAAACAGAAATTATATGACTTAACACACCTATAGATGTGATAAAAGGTAAGTTTAAATAGAAAAACATTTCAAATTTAGCCCAATTCCTAATATTTGGACTTTTAATTATTAATTTACCGTATTTAGGAATACATTCTATTCCTCCTTGAGCCCATCTAGTTCTTTGAATAATAAGAGGTTTAATTTTTCCAACAGGTTCCTGATAAACGACAATATCATCTAAAAAGTATGTTTTCTTTCCTTCTAATAAGATACGAGTACTAATTTCAAAATCTTCTAAAAGTGAATTTCCCCATATTTCTTCTTTGTTATTAAAAGAACTTAGTCTAAAAAATTGACCATTCCCACCTCCAGCAGCATTTCCTAAGTAATTCCTTACGTTTGAAATTAAAGTGATACATGATTGGAATTCAATATCTTGCATCCTATGTAACCATTTATTCACAGTATTCATTCCTACAGAGGTTTGAATCATTGATAAATCAGGGTTTCCATTGAAAGTAGAAAGGATTTTAATATAATCTTGGTTTTTAATGTGAGCATCAGCATCCAAAACCCCTATTATAACTTTTTCAGTATCTTCATCTTCAAGATTTTTTATATATCTTAATCCCTCATTGAGAGCCTCACCCTTTCCTTTTCTTGCATTTGGAAAAGTACGTGTGATAACATGTAAATTATTATACTGAAGAGCTATTTTTTTAAGTATTTCATCAGTTCCATCATTTGATCCATCATCGATGACAATTAATCGATAATTTGCATTGTAAGTTTTAAAAAACCTATGAATTGTGTTTTCAACCACGTTTTTCTCATTTAAAGAGGGGACCATAACATATAATTTGTATTTTTCTATTTCCTTATAGTCAGTTTCAATCCTTTTAATTGGAAATAGTACTAGAACTCCACTCCAAATGAAATAAATTAATATGTTGCCCATAGAAATAGAGAGCATTAGTGCAATAATATCTATATTAAGGTCATTTTCAACACTACTATAACCATGATCATTTAAATTCACCATATTGGATTCAATGTTATCGCTAGGTAAAGATGTAAAGTTTTTTCCAAAATTTTGTTTATTAGATAAAAGTAATGAATAATTTTTAAAAGTATAAGTATTTTCAACAGATTTAAAAGCAGAAGTATTTTCAACAAATTTAGAAGTATAAGTATTTTCAACAAATTCAAAAATTAAATTATTTTCAACAGATTCAAAAGTATAAGTATTTTCAACAAATTCAAAAATTACATTATTTTCAACAGATTCAAAAGTTAAATTATTTTCAAAAGAACTCTGCTTTTTTGGAAATTTTTTATTAGTTAGGAAATAAGAATTATTAGAATTGTGATTATTACTGGCATTATTATTTTCATCTGTGTTATTTTCTAGAAAAGTGGAATTCAATTTTGAAGAAGTATCAGAATAGTTAAGTTGAAAAATTGAATCGACTTCAGTAGCCATAGATAATGGAATTACATATAACATCAATAAAACTAGTAAAATAAATATATAAATTTTTTTATTTTTTTGAAGTTTTGTAATTATAACAAGCAAAAATTGCCAGTTCATTTTTTTTCACCTAAAGTTTTTTAATATAAACTTTTTCTACGTATACTTTTTTCACGTTAATTTTTTTCACATAACACAATATATAACAAAGTAAAACACGATTATCTACAGTAAAAAGTTTACTATTCCAATTATATTATAGCTAATATTATGAATACCCATATATAAACTTTACTGCAAATTTTTTAAGAATACATCTAGAATTATAAGGATAATTTGGAAAAAAAACAGGAAAATAAAGGATAAAAAGAAGAATAAAAAATTATTTATAAATTATTTTGATGAAAAACAGTAGTCAGTCCAAGAAAAACATTTAATAAACTAAACAATCTAGTATTAAATTCTAATAAAAATGAATTTTTTTAATGAAATATTATCTATTAGTATACAATCTAAGAAATAATTTTTTTTGTTCAATGATATAAAAGATAAAATAAAAAATGTTTAAAAAATATACATATTTTTAATCTTTGTTTAAAAATAATTAGAAATTTAGGTTAATCTTTAGTGAACACATAATTATTTATCAATATTTATTATACATAAGTCAAATAAGAAAAATAATAGAATTTATCTTTTTTATATTATTAAAATAAAAAAAAATAAAAAAATAATATAAAACATATTTTCTATATTATCAAAAATAAAAAAAATAATATAAATTATATTATAATAAATTTTTTAATAGTAAAATCTAAT
>WRMT01000022.1 GCA_009777005.1 Methanobrevibacter sp.
CTAACCATTACATACTCAACAAATCATTAAAGTAAACTCTATCATTTTAAATTATAACAGAATAAAACCGTTTTTTCAAAGCCAAAAACACAACCTTTTCAAAAATCCCCAGTAGGTTTACATAGTCGTTGGGAGGAAAATTTTAAACTATATAGAAAAATTTTATGTTGTTGATTTAGGTTTTAGACAACTGCTTTTCGGAAACAATGAAAGAGATATTGGACAATCTCTTGAGAACATTGTATACAATGAACTAATTCGTAGAGGATATGATATAACCATTGGAAAATTCAAAGATAAAGAAGTCAACTTTGTCTGTAAAAAATTAAAACAAACTATTTATATTCAAGTTTCATATATTTTAACAAATGAAGACACAATAAAAAGGGAATTCGAACCATTAATGAAAATTAAAGATAACTATCCAAAATATGTAATATCCATGGACGAATTTGACATGTCTCGAGAGGGGATACAACACATTAACATGATTGATTTTTTAACTGGAGAATTAATATAAAAAAAATTTATTCTATGAAAATAATCAAAATTCAGTGCTAAAAATTAATTTTTGTACTATATAAGGACAACTCAAACAATCCTTGTCTAAATTATCTAGTTATTAAAGTTTTAACTATCTGTACTCTTGTTTATTTAACTTTAGCTAGGTTTATTTAAGGGAATTTTCAAAAATCTACAGCTAGGACTTATTGAAAAGTCATGGAAATTTTAACTTTAATAAAAGATAATGATTTTCCACAGAAATATGATGTTCGAGAGTGAAGATCGGCAGGTTCATATTTTTAATCATTATAATAAAAATTTTAATTTTAGTAATAACATTTATATATTTCTTAATGGATATATAATTATAAATAGTACTGTAACTTGCTAAGTGAAAATTTTTAATGACCGTTGGAAAATTACCAATTTTTTTTAAAACTGACCATCAAAAAGTAGGAATGTGAAAATATGGTGCATGATGAATTTAAGAAGCATGGATTAGACGAAATTCTTTCTACATTACCAAACAATTCTTTTTCTAAAAATTTCATTGATACTTCTATCAAACAAGATTTGATCGAAGTAGATACATATTGGGAATCATTATATGGGACATATGAAGTCAATGCAAAAAATGAAGTTAAAAAATTTATTTCTCTTATGGGAGAGGAATTTAAAAATTTTCTATTGTTTGTTCCTAAAATTATTAAAAAAGAGTTTAGTCAAGACAAGTTATTGCTTAAAATGTCTAACGACTACAATGATCAGGAATTACTTATAATATATATAAAAACTAGTTATCCTCCTCAAAAAACAGCAGATAAAATAAACAAAATTGAAGATGAAGTATTTTTAATAGATAATTCTGAAATATTGAACTATTTAGAAATATCCGTGGAATTTTAATGACTATCTTCAACTGGAAAGACTATTACAAATTAGCACATGAATTAGCTAATTATGATAGTCCTGCAAAAAAGAGAACTTCTATTAGTAGAGCATATTATGGTTCTTTTATATCATGTAGAAACTTTTTACTGGAGAATAAGCTGTTTTTAGGAAGAAACAGTAAAAAAATCATGGAAAGTGAATCTCCCAATGTTCATAAAGAAGTATATGAAATATTCAAAAAGTATCATTATATGTATAATATGAGAAAAGCTAATTTTTACTCAAAGAATTTGGTGGGTAAAAAAATAAGCAGTTGGTTAAGTGATCTTAGAAGAAATAGAAACAAAGCTGATTATAATAATGAGTTCGAAAAACTAGATGATTATACTCATTACTCCCTCATAAGAAGTGGAGAAATATTAAATATTTTAAATTCCTTCAAATAAGATATAATCATAATATATGAAAAGGAACTTCATTTTAATCAACATCAATATTATTAACAACTCATTTTATCAAGGCATTAGCTACTAATTAAACCACATTTTTTTTTTTTTAAAACTTATAGTCCTGAGAGGAAAAACTGCAATTAATGTTTAGTTTAAATATCACTTAATTTCTAATTACTATATTAATAATATTTTTAATTTTAAAAATAAATATTAATAATTTATTATTAAAAAAATAATAAATATATTAAATTAAATTTAAAAATAATTGAATTTAAAGATTTTTAAAAATTATCATTAATTAAAAACTTTATTTTCAGGACTATAATTAGTTAATTATAGTGATTTTTCAACTTTTTTTATACTTTTTTTTTTATCTCTAATTCTATTTGGTATTTAAGAGAGGTTATGTTCATTTTAGTGGATATTTCACAGGTGTATCTGTCTTGTTTTTGTATAATAGTATCTTTTATCTTTGGATTTTCATTATTTTTTTTCACATCTTAATCAATGTTTTTTTTGGGATGATGTAAAGTGAAAATAGTAATACTTATATATTACTTTTTACTAAATTAATAATAATTACTGAAACGGATGAGATGTTTAAAAATTTGAAAATATTTTTTTCATTTTTTGCTTTATTTCTTCTTCTGTATTGAATTTTTTTTAGTTTAAATAATTGATAAAATTTATATTCAATGAAATTGTAAAATAGTGGTGATTAGAGTTGGTATTTGAAAAAGATGGGAAAAAGTTAAATCTTCTTAATGAGTATTTATTTCCGAAAATATTTGGTGAGAATGGATGTGAAGAGGAAACATTGCATTTGATTAACACTTTCACAGGTAAAAACTTCACAGATGTCTATTATATCCCTAAAGAAATGGAAGGTTTACATAAAGGAAATAAAAAATCAAATGTCGATGTTATGGTCTTAGTGAATGACGGCAGTTTTGTGAATATTGAGGCACAAATAAAACCTCAAAAAAGTTTTCACAAAAGAAGTCATATGTATAACTCTAGAATCTACTCAGTTCAAGTTCAAGTCGGGGAAGATTATGAAAAGGCACCTAAAACATACATGATCAATATCCTAGACTTCGACCTCCTACCCACAGTAGATTATCACAGTATATTGGTGTTATGTGATAAAAAAAGTAACTTCATGATTGAAGATATTATAGAAATTCATTATATCGAACTACCAAAGTTCAGGAAAGAGCTAAGGAAAGGTAATTTAGATTTGAATGATCCTTTAACAAGGATTTTATTACTTCTTAATAAGAGCACATCTCCAGATTTAATGGAAAAGGTGATTAACATGGATAAATCTGTAAATAAAATGTTTGAAAAAACAATACATGTTTTACAAGATCAAAAAGAATATTTAGCATATATTAGGGCAGAACAAGCCGATTTAGACTATAAAGCTCAGATAAAATATGCAACAGAAATTGGAGCAGAAAAAGGTGAGAAAAAAGGAATTAAAAAAGGAGAGAAAAAAGGAATTAAAAAAGGAATCGAAAAAGGAATTAAAAAAGGAGTAGCTATTGGAGCGGAAAAAAAGGAAATAGAAATAGCTAAAAATTTAAAAAACAAAGGATTCCCTTTAGAAATAATAGCTGAAACAACTGGTTTAACACTTGAAAAAATTAAAAAACTTTAATAATCATCAAAAATTATAAATAATTAGCTATTCCTTTACAAAGATTTCATTACTTCTCAATAAGAACACATCTCTAATTTTAATGGAAAAGGGGATAAACATGGATGAATCTGTAAATAAAATGTTTGAAAAAACAATACATGTTTTACAAGATCAAAGAGAATATTTAGCATATATTAGAGCAGAACAAGCCGATTTAGACTATAAAGCTCAGATAAAATATGCAACAGACAAAGGAAGAGAAGAAGAAAAAATAAAAATAGCTATTAAACTTAAAAAATTAGATTATCCTCTTAAAGAAATAGCTAAAATCACTGGGATGCCTGTGAAAGAAATAAAAAAACTATAAATAACTTAATAATAATGAACTATGCTTTTTATTCTTTTTTTTAAATTTCATTATAATCAGTTGATTTTTCTCATGAAAGAATATTTTCCTAGATTTTTATATTTTTTTCCATTCATATACTCTGTATGTCTTTAAAAAAGTGAGGATTATGAGGATTTACCTTTATTTATATCATAATTATCTCAGTTTTTAATTTCTCGAGTAAAAGATTACTAGTATATTGGTGGTGTGTAAAAAAAGTAAGTGAATGATTGAAAACATCTGGAAATCCACTACATAGAACTACATATAGTTTTTGACAAAATTTTTTAAAATGTCAATCTCATTAATTTATCAAATTTTATTTAATAAAATATGAATTAAATGGTTTTAAACAAGTTTAAAATTATCCTCATTTTTAAACCAAATGTTAAGTACTATAGCTATAATAAAACCATTTTTATTTATTTAAAAAAAAGAAGGATATTGTAAATTTATTAATGATTTTTTTTTTTAAAGCTATTTAAAAATTTAAAAAATAAAAGGGATGTTTTTAATTCAATATTTTCATGTTTTCAGGACAAAAAGAAAAATTTATCGCACTAAATATCTATTTCTATTTTATCATAATCTAAAACTGGTATTTTACTATTTTTTAACCCTTTTTTGAAACTAATAAGACCCTCATCAGCTAAAAGATTTATCTTACTTGTTACATTTGATGGATCTTTTTTAATCTTATTAGCTATCTCCCTAATACTTTTAGGTTTATCATTCTTTATTATGTTTAATATTTCTGTTTCATTATCCCCTATGCTTATTTTATCAGTAATTAAAATTTCTTCATGTGTTATTTTTTCTTTCGGGTTTTCTTTTAAAAACTGCCAATTAACTAAATCAACATGTAATAGGTTTTTTGGTGTTTTTTCAAATGTTTTTTCTAGTTTTTCAATACTTCCATATTTTTCAATCATTCTTTCATCGTATTCTTGGCTTGTTTCTTCTTTAATTAAACTTATAATCATTATTTCAACTCTTCTATTAATTTTTCTAATTTTAATCCTTTATTTTTCTTTATATGCTTTTTAACCATTTCAGTATTTTTTTCTAATGTATTGTGTTTTGTTTTTATTTCGTATGGGTGGTTTTCGGAGTCGGGATGTATATGTCCTCCTTTGTTATTTTTTTATTTCTTTTAATTTTTAAAATAATAATGGATATTATCATGATTAATAAAATATAAATTTTAATTCTTTAAATCAATTAAATAAATTAATTTAATAATTTTAAAAATTATCATTACTTAAAAACTTTATTTTCATGACTATAATAAAATTTAATTAAAAAGATATTTCTATTTTATCATAATTCAGATAAGGAATTTTACTATTCTTAACTCCCTCTTTAAGTTCTATTAAACCTTGTTTTTCAAGTTCCTTAATCTTTGGATGTATAATAATTATATCCTTATCTAAAAACCTAGCTAACTCTCTTATAGATTGAAGTTTTTGATTTTTAATAAAATCCAATATTTCAAGTTCATAATCAGAAACATTTATTTTATTGCTTACTCTAGCTATTCCACTTGTTAAGGTTTCATCTGGATTTTTTTTTAAAAAATCCAGTTTTCAAGGTTTACAAGGAATAAAGAGTTTTCAATGTCTTTATAAAGTCTTTCTAATTCTTCAAATGTTCCATATTTTTCTGTGAATTCTTTTATTACTTCATGTCCTTTTTGTTTTTTTGATTAATGTTATAATCCTTTTATCCTATCTTTTCTCAGTTTATAATAATTTACACCTTCATACTTATTTATATGCTCTATAATTTTTATTAAAGTTGTTTTTAAGTCTTTTGTTACTATATCTTCACGGTCAACTGCATATGAGTATAATCATGATGGAAATTATCTAGTAAAATGTTTTCAGGCATTATTACAATGTTTCAACCTTTTAAACTTCTTTTAACATAAATTTTTTTATTTGTAATTGGAAAACATTGATCTTGTTTTTTCATTTATCTTTGTTTAATTTGTATATCTATAAGTATGATGAAATAAAATTCACACTTAAGTAAATATAATGTTAGGAAATTTCCAATTTTCAAACTTTAAAATACTCAAATTAGCTATGATTTTACAAGTTTTTTCATGGATAGTCTTTTTAATGAAATGTAGCTATTTCAAAATGAGATATAATATAATTAAATGTTAATATTAATATAAAATGAAATATTAGTAATTATTTACTTTTCTTTTGCTCTCTAATATATTTTAACATAAGAGATTAGCTATTTAATATGTGATTTAAAAAAAACGAGATAGAATATTAGTATTTTAACAAACAATATCATCTTACAGGAACAAATCAGGAATGTAAAGCTCTTAGCTGCTTTCCTTTCATAGAAAATCTTTTTTTTGTTTTATTATTTCCACTTTTTAGCTATTTTTCCATCTTATCTATGGTTTTTTTTATAAATGGGGACTTTTTTGAATATTATATAGAAAATATTAATGTTTAATCACATTACAAGTATAATCAAATTTTTTTAATAATAATATATAGAATGTTCATTATATTTTTCTCTCTTTTTTCAAATAATTATGTAATAATGCTATTATAGATTATAAAACAAACATATCATTGTGAATTATCTTCCAGCATCTTGACATTCTCCAAGCAAATAGAAAGTCCTAAATTAATAATAAAAGACATTATATAATTAGTAACAAAAATGTAGGTCAATAGCTACTTGATTTTAATTAAAAGGGTTTTGATTTTTTTTATTTATGAAAATTATTAATTTAGATATAATATAATAAGAATATAATAATATAATTAATAATTTTTTATTACTTTTTTTTTTATTTTTTTAAAAATTAATTATTATGAATATTAATTATTAAAAAAAAAGTAGTAATTAGATAAAAAATGAAAATAAATGAAGAGTAGCTAAGCTATAGCTTTGTTACTAAGAAAAAAAACTTTTATAAAGCATAATTTAGCTATTATAAAGACTTTTTTCGTCATTTAAACTCTAAAAAAAACTAGTGATTTTATTTATTATTGAAAATCGTTCTGTTGTGTTTTAGATAATATTATGATTTTTTTTACAACAAAATAATAAAGGAGGGAAATTTTAAAATGCAAAAAACGAGAAATCTTTTCATAATTCTCATAGCATTTTTTTTAATACTCATTAGCATGTCCACAGTTTCAGCTATTGAACTTGGTATTAGTGAGGATACTAGTAGCTCTGACGCAGAAGATGTTATAATTACTATAATTGATCCTGCTTATGGAGTAGGTTCTGATGAACTCGATGAAAATGGCACATACTATATTGAGATTGAAGACACTAGTGGACCTACCCCCGAATTTTCTGGTAATGTTGTTTTCACTTATGGTTTTGGTTCTATCACATTAAATAATCCTTATAGTTCAGGAGCAACATATTCATTTGATATTTATGATTTTTCAGGTGGTACTCCACTAGATACTTCTGTTACTTTTGATAATATCGCAGATTTCAGTATTCTTAATAATCTTGTTATTCAAGCAGAAAGTTTAGATCCTACTGATTATACTTCTACTAGTTGGGGCGATGTAAATACTCAACTTTTAGCTGCTACACCACTTTTCACTGGTATAAAAACTGCATCTCAAACTAGTGTTGATTTAGTAGCTACTGCTTTGCAAGATGCTTTGGATGATTTAGTTTTTGTGGGTAATCCTACAGCTCTTAATGCTCTTGTTACTCATGTTGGTACTTTAACTGCATCTGATTATACTTCTGCTAGTTGGGCTGATGTAACTGCTAATCTTACTTTTATAGCTGGTATGAATTTGCTTGATTCTTCTCAAGCTGAAATGGATGATGCTATGGATGATTTGCAAGCTGCTATTGATGCTTTAGCTACTATAGGTGATCCTACCAATCTTACTGCTCTTGTTACTTCTGTTGGTTCTTTAACTGCATCTGATTATACTAGTGCTAGTTGGGCTGATGTAACTGCTAATCTTACTTTTATAGGTGGTATGAATTTGGCTGATTCTTCTCAAGCTGATATTGATGCTGCTATTGCTGATTTGCAAGCTGCTATTGATGCTTTAGATCTTCTTGGTAATGATACTGCTTTCGTTGCTCTTCTTGCTCAGGCAAATCTTGTAACTAATGCTGGTTATACTACTGCTAGTTGGACTGCTTTCACTACTCAACTTGCTAATGCATCTGGATTTACATCTAATGATGCTTCTCAAGCTGATATTGATGCTCAACTTGCTGCTTTGCAAGCTGCTATGGATGCTTTAGCTCCTGTAGGTGATGCTACAAATCTTACTGCTCTTGTTACTCAGGCAGGTACTTTAACTGCATCTGATTATACTACTGCTAGTTGGGCTGCTGTAAATACTCAGCTTACGGCTATTGCAGGAATGAATTTGGCTGATTCTTCTCAAGCTGATATTAATGCAGCATTAAATGCTTTACAATCTGCTATTGATGCTTTAGTACTAGTTAGTTCTGGTAATGGTTCTGGTAATGGTTCTGGTAATGGTACTGGTTCTGGTAATGGTACTGGAACTGGTTCAGGTTCTGGCACAGGTACTGGAACTGGTTCAGGTTCTGGCACAGGTACTGGTTCAGGTTCTGGAACTGGCACTGGTTCAGGTACTCAACTTAATTATGACAAAGATCTTTTACGGTATATTTTGAATTTACGTAGTCAGAATTTGAAGAAAGCAGGATATTCTGCTGCTAGTTGGGCTGCTTTAGTAGCTGCGTACAATAATGCACGTGCTATGTTTAGTGGTAAAACTGCTGCTTCTCAATCTGACATTAACAAAATGGCTAAGGCTTTATTAGATGCTAGAAGAGGTTTAACTAAACGTAATGTTGACTTAAAAGTTACTAACGTAAGAAGAAATGGTAATACATATAGAATTACTATTTCTAATACTGGTTCTGATGCTTCTGCTGCAAGCAGACTTTTAATGACTACTGGAAACAGAAGATATTATAAATTTGCTGCTGTTAAAGCTATAGCTGCTGGAAGTTCAAGAACTGTAACAATTAATTTCTTCAGAAATTCAGTTATGAGACGTCATAATAGGCATATTGTAGTTAACTATGGTAAAAAAGCTGTAGAAACAAATTATGCAAATAATAGAGTAAGAATTCCAAGATTTACAGGATAATTAATTTTTTTTATCCTATTTTTTTTTATTTTTTTTTAGCTAATGATTATCATTAATTATATTTTCTTTCATTGAGTTGTGATGGGAAATTGAACTGTTTTTTTATCTTTAGAAATTATCACATTGTTATGTAATAGCTAAATATTACTTGTTTCATTATTTTATTGTAACCCTGCTATTTTTTTGTTAAATTATATTAATGGTCAAGTAGATAGAATATTAGTATTTTAACAAAGTGTATCCTGATATAGGAACAAACCAAAAATGTGAAGGTATTAACTGCTTTTTATCTATGGAATAGCTTTTTTATTTTATTATTTCTAGTTTTTAGCTATTTATAGTCTTAATCATGAGTTTTTTTATAAATAAAGATTTTTAAGAGAATATATAAAAAATCAATATTTAAATAATAAATATAATTAACTTTTTTTATTAATAATTTAGCTAATTTTCATTATATTTTTTGATTTCTTTTTTTAAATAATAATGAAACAATATTATTATGGGGGAAGTAAAGTTTTTGGCTTTTGAAAATTATTATTTAATTTTCCAATGATTATATTAAAAAATAATCATTATTGAGGTTGTTGCACAATTCTATTTTGATGAACAAAATGAAAAAATTATAAATTCATATTGAACAAAATTCGATATATTAAATTTTTTTAATCAATATTCATTTGAGTTTATATAATGGCTGAACAAAAATAATTGTGCAACATCTTCATTGTTGATTTTATTTATATTTCCCTTATTTTCTCCACTGAAATTCCAGTGACTTCAGCTATTTCTTTGATGGGATAAGCTAATTTTTTAAGTTTAATAGCTACTTCCATTTTTCCTTCTATCTTTCCTTCTATTTTTCCTTTCCTTTCTCCATATCTTATCTGGGCTTTGCGATCTAATTCAGCTTGTTCGGCTCTAATGTATGCTAAATATTCTTCTTGATTTTGTAAAGCAATTTGTGCTTTTTCATGCATCTTGTTTATATGTTTATCCATTTTTATCACCTTTTGTAGTAATTTTTTTGGTGTTTTTTTATTAAAAAGTAGATTTAATCTGACTTTGGGATCGTTTAAATCTAATTCATGTTTTTTTAGTTCTCGTCTAAGTGTAGGTAGTTCTATGAAGTGTGTTTCTTGAATATCGTCTAATGTGAGTTTTTTGCATATTTCGTCCCATGGTACGAATTTGCTGCGATAGTATCCTGTTTTATGCAGGTTGAAATTTAATATATTTATCATCACTACCAAAGGCAGATTTTCATAGTCATCTCCTTCTAAAAGAAAAGCAGGAGTCATTTTACAGTAATAAAACTGACATCTTTTGTGAAAATCATCCTGCTTTTCAATTTGTGCCTCAATACTGACATAATTATCATCATCAATTTTAACAAGAACATCAGTAATTGACTTTTTATTCATTTTATACTTGCCTTTAAGTTCATTAGGAACATAAGTCAAAGATTTAAAATTTTTTTCAGCCAATGTATTAATCAGATACAAGGTTTCTTCTTCACAACCTTTTTCACCAAAAATTTTGGGAAATAAGTAGTCGTTTAGGAAATTAATATTTTCATCATCATTACTAATTGTAATCACTCCTTATTTTACAATTTAATAAAATATATATTTTTCCCATTAATCAATCAAAAGTCTAAATAAAGACATGTGACTATTAAAATAAAGAACTATATAAAACTATTGTCTAAATAAACAGCAAAATTGACTTAAAATTAGAAAATAAGTATGAAATAAAAAAATTAACACCAAATAAAAAAATTAACATGAAATAAAAAAATTTATATCATCTTGATAAATTACTAAAACATCCTTAAAAAAAAAAAAAAATATTTCAAAAAGCACAAATTACAGTTAAAATAATTATAAATATATTTTTTACACTTGAAATGGACGTCTAATTTTTTAAAAATTTTTTTAAAAAACCAGATGATAAAACTTACTGATTATTTAACTTTGAACTTCAAATAAAATCAAGTAAGTATCTATGATAATATGTACAATTGAAATTAAAAAGAGAATAAACTTTAAAATTTAAATTATATTCTTAAGATTATTTTTTTTAGCTTATTCAATTTTAAAAACTTTTTTTTTAATTTTTCATTAATAAAACTATGATAATAATGATTTTTTTTAAAAATATTAATAGATATTAGTGTATATATGTATAAATATATATCATCAATAGTAAATATATGAAGTTTGTATATAAGAGAGAGTAAATTGAATATAGCCTATACCATTTAAATTTTTCACAAAAAACTCGATAAAATTCCCATATCATTTGCGAGTTAATGAAATTTTAATGAAAGCCAATAAACCTTAAAATTTAAAAAGCCACTGTAACTTTACAAAGTCAAGTTTTTACACTCAGCTAATTTCCATGAAAATAATTGTTTTAAGATTTCAAAAAAGAATATTTGAAAAAACAACATTAGAAAATTATAAAAAAATTTAAAAAATTATTTTTTACACTTGAAATAGATGTCTAATTTTTTTTAAAAATTCTCCCTTAAAATATTGAAAGCTATTTTAGGCTTATTTTTCTATAATTTCTTTTTTTAAAAAAATATCTTTGAAAAAATTTTAATTAATTATAATCAATATTGAACTTTTTTTAAAAATCCATTGATAATTGTTTTAATTTTTAAATAAAATTATATAATAATATTAAAAAATTTTATTAGTGAAAATAAACTTTTTTTTAAAAAAACCCAAAAAATTATAGATTATTTAAAAAATTAGAGTAATTATGATTAAATAACAAAATAAGGTTTGTTTAAATCAAAATAATATTTTTTTCTGCTTCACTAAAATCTTTAAAAAAATAGCTTTTTTGTAAGTATAGCAATTGAAAAACATTAAAAAACATGTTAAAAAATAAAAAAAAAAGAGAGAGGAAAAAAATAAAAAAATAAATAAAATAAAAAGGGATTAAAAAATCAAAATCCCATAAAATACTAATTTTTTTTGCGATATCTAAATCCAACTAAGAGCATGGATAATATGCATAGTAATATCATAGCTAAAGGATTACCTGCAGCTGCCATTGCTATAAGTGGATTTGAATTACGATTATTATTTTCTACACTTTCTACATCATCAGAGTCATTATAATCTTCATCATCACCTAATACCTCTGAAAAGTCTAAATCATCGTCATCTTCTTCTTCTTCAAGATCAGTATCATTGACAGGTTCTGCACTAATACCGAAAAGACGATTATCAAGAGATTCACGATGAATGTCATCTCCAAGGAACTCAGCTACGATTCTGCCTCTATCAACATAAGGATGCTCGAAAGTCGCAATTCCATAACCATCAGTGGTAGCCATACCAATGAAAACACCATCAAGGAAAAATACTATATTTTTGTTAGCTAATGGTCGATTAAATTCATCATAAAGCCTTGCAACAAATGTAGTAGTTTCATTTGGTGTTTGATTAACTGAAACTGTTAAAGAAGTTCTAATTAGACGTACAGTTAAAGCACTTACAGAAATTGAATTCTCCCAAATATTAGCATATCCTGAGAAAACAGCTGTTATAGTACTAGCACCTTGTGGAACTGAAGCTCCATTAACATGAATTTGACCATTTGCATCAGTTGTAAAGGTACCAATAAAGACATCACCAATATAAACATCAACATCCATGTTTGTCAAGAGTCTACCATCTTCATCAACTAATGTAGCACTAAAGCTAGCAGTTTGAGTAGGATTAAGATTAAGATCATTTAGTCTAATTTCTGTTGAAAGTCTTACAACATTTAAGACACCAATCTCATCAGAACGTTGATGTGAAGCATTTCCAATAAATTCAGCAGTTATAAGAACAGGAGTAGCATCTAAAGGAGTATGATAAACAAAGACTCTACCATTAGCATCTGTGGTTAGATTATACTCAATACCATCAATAACTACACTAATAATTTGACCTGGCATTGGAGAACCAAATTCATTAATTAGAGTAATTGGAATTGAAGTATTTCTGAATGGCTTAGTAGTTACATCATCGATAATAATACGAGTTCTCATATCTCCAGCTATTAAAGAAATACTATCATTAGAACCTAAGTAAGTAGTATTACCTCCATATATAGCTTCAATAACATAAGTAGAAGTACTAGTATCAGGAATAAAGCTATAAATAGCTATACCTTGTGCATTAGTAGTATTAGTTCCAATAACAATACCATTAACAACAAATGTAATAGTAGCTCCAGCTATAGGTCGACCTAAGAAATCTAGGAGACGTCCAGTAATATTTGTTGGATAATCAAATATAAGAGAATGTGTAGTATTTACAGTAGTTGTAGTAGCTATAGGTAGAATATATACCCATCCACTTGCATTAGAAGCTGCTAAAGATTCATTACCGAAGTATTCAACAGTAAAGCTATAGTTACCAGAAACATTATAGGTAAGACTTAAATTAAATCTTCCATTAACAACTTGAACACTATAAACTGTACCATCTATTGTAATATTAACAAAGCCATTGACAATCCAGCCATTAGCACTAGTTACATTACCATTAATAGTGAAAGGTATTGTAGTATTTTGAGTAATATTTTCTACTTCAATAAAAGTAGACATATAATCAGCAATTAAAGGAGGGCTACTAGCATTAGTATCACCAGCATTATCCTGATGTACAGTAACATTAGCAAGATTAGAAATATTGCCTGCACTATTAACCATGACAAAGATAGTTAAAGTAGCATTTTGACCTACAGCAAGGCTTCCAATATTCCACTGACCATTAACTGGATTATAAGTTCCAACAGAAGCTGAATAATTTAAATAAGTTAAGCGTGAATCAAGGATGTCAATTACAAGAACACCAGTTGCATTATCAGGACCACTATTAGCTACAGTTATAGTATAGCTTACATTGTCCCCAACTACCACAGTAGTAGTGACATTATGAGTTTTAGTAATTGTCAAATTCACAAGAGCATCAACAGTAAAGTTAGTTCCATTACCATCAGTACTGTTATTTCCTATATTAGGTTGATCTGCAGTTACACTAGCATTATTAGTAATATTACCTGTACCATTAATTCTAACAACTAAAGTCAAAGTAACATTATCGCCAACATTAAGGTTGCTAACATTCCAGATAATATGAGTACCATTGAAAGTGTAGCTACCAGTAGCACTAATCAATACCAAACGAGGATCTAGTATATCAGTTACAATAACACCAGTTGCATTATCAGGACCAAAGTTCCTTACAACAATAGTATACTCAACCAAATCACCAACATTCATAGACGCAGTAGCATTACTAGTTTTAGTAATAGTCAAATTCACAGTAGGACCAACAGTAAAATTAGTATCGTTACCATCAGTAGTATTATTACCAATATTAGGCTGATCTGCTGTAACATTAGCTATATTAGCTATATTACCTGTACCATTTACACGAACAGTTATATTCATACTTAGAGAACTGCCAACATTAAGGTTGCCCAGTAGCCATTCTCCAGAAGTAGCATTGTAATAACCAGTAGCACTTACAAATATCAAACGATAATCAAGAACATCAGTTACAACAACATTAGTAGCAACATCAGGACCAAAGTTAGTCACAGTAATAGTATAAGTAACTAAATCGCCAACACTTACAACAGCACCAGAGGTGAGATTATTAACCTTAGTAATAGACAAATTCACAGTAGCATTTACAGTGAAATTAGTACTATTATTACCAGTACTATTATTTCCAATATTAGGCTGATCTGCACTAACACTAGCATTATTAGTAATACTTCCAGTACCATTAATTCTAACAACTAAAGTCAAAGTAACATTGTTGCCAACATTAAGGTTACCTACATTCCAACGAATATGAGTACCATTCAAAGAGTAGTTACCAGTAGCACTGACAAAGACCAAACGAGGATCCAAAATATCAGTTACAACAACACCAGTCGCATTATCAGGACCAGAATTACTTACAACAATAGTATACTCAACCAAATCACCTACATTCATGAATTCAGTAGCATTACTAGTTTTAGTAATAGTCAAATTAACAGTAGAATTAACAGTTAAATTAGTACTATTATTACCAGTACTATTATTTCCAATATTAGTTTCATTAACAGTTAAATTAGCAGTATTAGGAATATTACCAGTACCGTTAACACGAACAACTAAACTCAAAGTAACATTAGTTCCCATTGGAATAAGTCCAACATTCCAAACTACATGAGTACCATTAAAGATTCCACCACCAGTAGAACTAATATAAATCAGACGAGGATCAAGAGCATCCACAATAACAACACTGGTCGCATTATCAGGACCAAAGTTAGTTACAACAATAGTATACTCAACCAAATCACCTACACCAACATTCACACCAGTAGCATTATGGGTCTTAACAATAGACAAATTCACAGTAGAATTCACAGTAAAATTAGTACTATTGTTACCAGTACTATTATTTCCAATATTAGGCTGATCTGCAGTAACACTAGCATTATTAGTAATATTACCTGTACCATTAATTCTAACAACTAAAGTCAAAGTAACATTGCTGCCAACATTAAGAGCACCTACATTCCAAACAACATGAGTACCATTAAAGCTTCCACCACTAGTAGCACTAACAAAGACCAAACGAGGATCTAAAACATCAGTTACAATAACACCAGTGGCATTATCAGGACCAGAATTACTTACAAAGATAGTATATTCTACCAAGTCACCAACATTCATGAATTCAGTAGCATTACTAGTTTTAGTAATAGTCAAATTCACAGTAGAATTAACAGTGAAATTAGATTCATTACCATCAGTACTATTATTACCAATATTAGTCTCATTAACAGTAACATTAGCAATATTCGGAATATTACCAGTACCATTAACAGTAACAACTAAAGTCAAAGTAACATTAGTGCCAACATTAACACCACCTACATTCCAAACAACATGAGTACCATTAAAGCTTCCACCACCAGTAGAACTAATATAAACCAAACGAGGATCAAGAGCATCAGAAACAACAACACCTGTTGCATTATCAGGACCAAAGTTAGTTACAACAATAGTATACTCAATCAAATCACCAACATTCACAACAGCACCAGAGGTAAGATTATTAGTCTTAGTAATAGTCAAATTCACAGTCGGATCAACAGTGAAATTAGTACTATTATTACCAGTACTATTGTTACCAATATTAGTTTCATTTACAGTTAAATTAGCAGTATTTATAATATCCCCTGTACCGTTAACACGAACAACTAAAGTTAAAGTAACATTTGTACCCATTGGAATAAGTCCAACATTCCAAACTACATGAGTACCATTAAAGCTTCCACCACCAGTAGAACTAATATAAACAAGACGAGGATCAAGAGCATCCACTATAACAACGCTGGTTGCATTATCTGGACCAAAGTTAGTTACAACAATAGTATACTCAACTAAATCACCTACACCTACATTTACACCAGTAGCATTATGAGTTTTAACAATAGACAAATTCACAGTAGAATTCACAGTAAAATTAGTACTATTATTACCAGTACTATTATTTCCAATATTAGGCTGATCTGCAGAAACATTAGCATTATTAGTAATATTACCTGTACCATTAATTCTAACAACTAAAGTCAAAGTAACATTGCTGCCAACATTAAGAGCACCTACATTCCAAACAACATGAGTACCATTAAAGCTTCCACCACTAGT
>WRMT01000023.1 GCA_009777005.1 Methanobrevibacter sp.
AAATATTATTTTAATCTAATATCTTTTATTTAAAACATATTGCCAAAGTATTAATTTATCTAACTATTGTAAAAAAAAATTATAATATATATTTTATTTAAATATTTAATTATTTATAATTATTTATTTTGAAAAATATCTTTAATTTAACAAGCACATACTGATAAAAATGAAATTTAAACCTCAAATTAGTATGGAAATTAACCAGAAGGGCTATAGCTATAAACTATTGGACTCTTTAGAAAAAATATCTAAAACACTTTCTCAAAGAAGAGCTGCTAAAGAGTTGAAGATTTCTCATTCAGTTTTAAACCGTAGAATCAAAAATAGTGAAAAAAAGCTAGGGTTTGAATTGATTAAAGTCATTGGTTCAAAATCTTACTTAACTACTGAAGCTATTCAAATACTGGAACAATATCAAAAATATAAAGGTTCTGTAGCTGAAAACGATAAAATAGCTATTGCTGGTGGACATATAATTACTGGTCTTTTAGATTCTATTAGTGACGAGTTACCATTTGAAATTGATGTTTATAGCAGTAGTGATATTAATGCGTATAAATTAGCTAAAAAAGGATTTGTAGATTTTTTAGCTTTAGATGATCCACAAATAGCTTTTTTGAATGATTTAGATTTTACTCCAATTGCATATGATTATCTTGTTTTAGTTTCAAATGATGTTTCAAAAGAAAGGATAGCTAATCTTAAAGATTTAAATGATTTAAATTTTATTTCAGTTAATGGATCCTCACAAAGATTTGCTTGGAATACCTTACATGAAAATAATGTTTCATTTAATATTATTCAAGAAGTGAAATCAGAACTTGATGCATTTAAAATAGTTAAAAATTCTCAAAACTTATATACTTTTTTAAATGCTAGCTATTTTAAAGGAAATAATGTCTTAAAAGATGAAACAAAACATGTTATAAGTTTAGTCCAAACTAACACTTCAAAAAAAGAAACAAATGAGTTTATTGAATATATATTAGGTAAAGGACAAAAATTAATAGCTAATCAAGGTTTTACACCTATAAAACCATGGAAAATCTCTAAATAGATAACTAAATCAAAAATTTAAAATTTCAAAGTAAAATAAATAATTCCATCTTAAATTTTAAGACCTCTATTATTTTAAGTTTGTAGGAAAAATACTTCAATTTACTAAAAAATACTTTCAAATTACTAGGAAAAATACTTCAATTTACTAAAAAATACTTTCAAATTACTAGGAAAAATACTTCAATTTACTAAAAAATACTTTCAAATTGCTAGGAAAAATATAATAAGTACAGAAAAAATAAGATAAAAATAGCTAATTTTATAAATCTTATTAAATTTTTATTAAATTATATTAATAATTAAACTTTTATTAAATGTTAAATTGTATTAATAATTAAACCTTTATTAAATGAGTATTAATAAATTGTAGGGGATTTCATTGAGTAAAAATCAAGATCTTTTAGTAATAGGGCATACTGCCTTGGATTATATAATAAAAGTTGAAAAATTTCCAGTAGCTAATACAGCAGCAACCATTGAAAATATGAAGAATTTTCATGGGGGAGCAGCAGCTAATGTAGCTATGGTTGGAGGAACTTTAGGTCTTAAAACATCTCTTGTGTCTGCAGTTGGAGCTAATTTTTTAGATTCAGATTATCATATGAAAATGAAAGAATTAAACATTAACACTGACTCTATGATTGTGGTTGAAGATGAAGAAACACCAACAGCTTTTGTTATGACTGATAAAAATCATGACCAAGTCTTTTATTTTTATTGGGGAGCTGGGAAAAATTTTGAACACAGCAATCCTCCGAAAAAAGCTATTGAAAAAACCCAAGCAGTCCATTTAGCTACAGGAAGCCCTGAATTTAACTATAACTCTAGTATTATAGGAAAAAAAGAAGATAAAATAGTTTCCTTTGACCCAGGTCAAGATTTACATATGTACAGTAGTGAAAAACTTGAAAAAGTTATAAACAATTGTACCATACTTTTTGGAAATCACCACGAAATTAAAAGAATATTAAAGTCATTAGCTACTGATATAAATGGATTAAAAGGTTTAGGACCAAAAATAGTGGTTAAAACTTGTGGAAAGGATGGAAGTATTGTTTACAGCCCAGATAAGAAAATAAAAGTAGATTCTATTTATCGCCCAGCTATTGATCCAACTGGAGCTGGAGACTCCTATAGAGCAGGATTTTTGTATAGCTATTTAAATGGAAATTCATTAGAAAAATGTGCTAAATTTGCATCTTCAGTTTCATCATTTATTGTAGAAAAAGAAGGATGTCAAACCAATATACCTAGCTATGAAGAAGTAAAAGATAGAATGAATAATTTTTATAATAAATAATAAGTAAATAACTTCAAAAATCTAATAAAAACAAACTTAAATCTAATTCGAAATGTATCACTATATTTTAATTAATCGAAAAATCTTGAAATAGCTGAAACAGGACAATTATTCTTAGATTTCCAAATAAAAATATTACCTCCTATTAATTCAATTCTATGTTTTAAAGGATGAAATTTGAAAATAGAATTAGAACCTATGCAAATTATAATATATTATAAGATAGAATTACAAGTTAAAATAAGAATAAAAATAGTTATATAAATACTTCATATATATAATAGTAATAAAATATTTTTTTGGTGTATGAAAAATGGAGGATATGATCAATCCTTTTAACCCTGATAGTCCAGTTGCTCCTGAAAATTTTGAAGGAAGAAAAGAAATTTTAAAGAGCAATATAAAAATATTAGAACAAACTAAGTTTGGAAACCCTAAACATTTTTTTATTACAGGACTCCGAGGAATGGGTAAATCATCCTTAGCTAGTTATTTTAAAGATTATGCTGAAAAAAAATTAAAATATGTGGGAGTACATATTTATAATGATGGAGTTCATGATATTGATTCATTAATAAAACAAATTATTGAATCTTTATTAAATAATATACAGAAAGAATCATTTTTTGATAAAATATTTAATAAATTTTAAGATCATGTGGAAAGTGTTAATCTTTTTGGAACATCCTTTAAATTCAAACCTTCAGAAAATATGCTTGATTATATAAAAGAAAACTTTGCAACCTCACTAGTAGGTATGTTAGGTAATTTTGATAATAAAAATGGTTTAGTGATAATAATTGATGATGTTAATGGATTGAGTAATACTTCTGATTTTGCAAATTGGTATAAAAGCTTTGCAGACACTTTAGCTACAAATTATAGAGATGAATCTCCAATTATCATGGCTTTAGCTGCATATCCTGAAAAATTACAAATGCTTCATGAACATAATCCCTCCTTCACACGACTATTTTCACATATTGAACTTAAAGGATTGTTAAATAAAGAAATTTCTGATTTTTTCACTAATGCATTTAATAAAATGGGAATGTCAGTGGATGAAGAAGCTATGAAAACCATGGTAAAATATTCATCGGGTTTACCTAATATGATGCAAGAAATTGGAAATGGTATCTTTTATATGAGAAATAGAGATAAAAATATTATTACTAAAGATGATGCTTTCTCTGGAGTATTGTTTGCAGGAGATGAGATAGGGAAAAAATACTTGCAACCTTTGTTAGATAGCTCAATTCGTAGCCCACAGTACTTGGATATATTTGAAAGAATAGCTAAAGATGTTTTTTCTAAAAATTCTAATGGTGAGTATTTTTTTAGGAAAAAAGATTTTTCAGAAAAATTAAATGATGATGAAGCCAAAGTATTTACTGATTTTTTAAAAAGAGCTAGGAAACTTAAAATATTAGAATATTATGGACCTAAAAAAAGTGGACACTATAAATTCACCAACAATTTATATCCTATTTATTTAGCTATACAATCACTTAGAAAATAAGAAAAAATCTCTAGGAACCAGCAAAACAATCACTTAAAACATTTGATGCTTTTAATTACTGAATTTCATTGTTTTTTAAAGATAATCCCCAAAATTAGGGGCTTCGTTTAACTTATAAAAATAAGGAGGAAGTATAGGTTTTATAATCTTAAAATTTTTTCCTTTATTTTCAATTATACTATCAATTAATTTTCTTTGGGATTTTTTTTCAAAATTTGCAATAGGAAGTCTGATTCCTTCATCCGATTCAACAGAACAGCTCATTAAATATTCTTCTAATAATTTTTTTTGAGTAAACTCAAAATTAAAATGTTTAATTTTAAGACTAGATCTTATAAACTGCGATTTAGAACCTATTGTAGATTTTTTAGTATTGAAATAATCACAAATATCATCCATGGTTATATGTGGAGTGAATTTTTTATCAAATAAAAAATTTATATGGGCTACAACATGAATCATAGCAGATGCCCAAATTGTGAGTTTTCCTCTTTTAAAAGGGACTTCTCTTTTTCTACCTAATTTTTTTACAATATTAGAACACAATTGGCAACATTCATCATCGAGAAACATTTCAGAAAAATCATGCACCATCTTTAATAATTGCTCTTCTTTTTCTATAATCACTTCCTCTTTAGCCATTAAACCCTTTCCACAATTATCTTTAAAAAAATTATACATTGTCTAATAAATACTTATAGCTATGCAATAATTAATATTTTTTTTACAAATATATTAACTTAAAGTTTTTGATATTTTTATTTTGTGTGATATTATCAAAATTTTACCTCTTAAAAATAATATGGAATATGTCATATATTCAAAATAATAATAAACCTAAAAAACAAAAATAAACCTAAAAAATAATAACAAATCTAAAAAACAAAAATAAACCTAAAAAATAATAACAAATCTAAAAAACAAAAATAAACCTAAAAAATAATAACAAATCTAAAAAATAAAAATAAACCTAAAAAATAATAACAAATCTAAAAAATAATAACAAATCTAAAAAATAATAACAAATCTAAAAAACAAAAATAAACCTAAAAAATAATAACAAATCTAAAAAATAATAACAAATCTAAAAAACAAAAATAAATCTAAAAAATAATAATAATAATATATTCTTCATTTAAATATGTTTTTTTGAATAAAATTTTTGAAAAAGGTGGAATTTGACATCATCTTCTTTTTTGACAGCTGTTATATTTCAAATATACTTTAAAATTATCAATTTCTTTTTAATTTTGGCTTTTAAAATCTTTAATAATTACTATCTACTTTTAATTAATAGATGAATTTATAAACTATAACTTTATTAATAAATTATATTCAAGCTAAGTTAATTTAAATTCAAATAAACTTTATTTAATTAAATACCGTTTGAATAAAATTTATTTAAGATTTAGAAAATTTCAAATTTCTAAAGATATATCTAAGCAATATTTCTTGAAAAATTTTCAAATTTATGTATTAAGATAAAAATCGTGATTATATGACACAAATGGAAGATGCGAAAAAAGGAACAATTACTGATGAAATGAAAGCAGTAGCTAAAGCAGAAGGAGTTTCACAAGATTTTATAAGAAATTCAGTAGCTGAAGGTAAAATTGTAATACCATCAAACGTTAATAGAACTTTAAATCCTTGTGGTATAGGAGAAGGACTTAGAACAAAAGTGAATGCAACAATTGGAACATCCACGGATATTGTTGACTTTGATGAAGAGGAAAAAAAAGCCCAAATAGCTATTGAAAATCAAGCTGACAGTTTAATGGAGTTAAGTATTGGTGGAGATTTAGATGAAATCAGAAGAAGAATATTAAAGCTCTCTGATATTCCTGTTGGAAGTGTACCAATTTATCAAGCAGCTATTGAAACAATACGAAAAACAGGTTCAGCTATTGACATGGATGAAGAGATAATGTTTAGTACCATTGAAAAACAAGCTAAAGATGGTATTGACTTTATGGCTATTCACTCCAGCGTTAATATTGAAACTCTTGCTAGATTAAAACGTCAAGGAAGACAAGGTGGACTAGTTTCTCGTGGAGGAGCATTCATATCTGCATGGATTGTTGAAAATGAACAAGAAAATCCTTTATTTAAAAACTTTGAATATATATTAGAAATAGCTAAAGAGCATGATGTTGTTCTTTCTCTTGCTAATGCAATGAGAGCTGGTGCAATAGCTGATTCTACTGACAGGGCTCAAGTTCAAGAACTTATTATCCTTGGAGAATTAGTGGATAAATGTCGTGAGGCAGGTGTTCAATCTATGATTGAAGGACCAGGACATATTCCAATTAATGAAATCCCAGCTAATGTTACAATACAAAAGAAAATGTGTGGAGGGGCACCATTTTATATGTTAGGACCTATTGTATGTGATATAGCTCCAGGATATGATCATATTGTCTCTTCCATTGGTGCAGCTACTTCAGCTAAAGCTGGTGCTAACTTTATTTGTTATGTTACTCCTGCAGAACATTTAGCTCTACCAGGTCCAGAAGACGTTAAAGCTGGAGTTATTTCAACAAGAATTGGTGCTTATGTTGGAGATATGGCAAAAGGAGTTCATAATGGTGAGAAAGACTTAGCTATGGCTAATGCAAGAAAATCACTTGACTGGGAAAAACAATATAGTTTAGCTATTTGCCCAGCTGATGCAAGAGCTATTAGAGAAAATAGACCACCAGAAGATCCTGATACCTGTACCATGTGTGGAAATTATTGTGCAGTAAAAATAGTTAATGAATGGTTAGACCAAGCTGAACCAGACTTCTTTGATGAAGTCTAATTTTCATTACTTTTATTATTTTTTAGTTTTACTTTTTTAATTTTCTATTTCTTTTTATTCTAATATTTCTTTTATTTTTTACCTAATCATGATTCATTTTTGATTTTAAAATTTTATGTATATTTTCTTTTTAAAATCATGAATAGCATGATTTTATATTTATTTTTAGTAATTTCATGGATTATATCTTATTTTTAGTGATTAATTTTTATAATCAGAAAACATATTTACTACAAGTATCTGGTTTAGCATATTTTTGCACAACTAGTATATATTGAAAAAAAGAAGACAATATATAATGAAAAGTAGATTACTAGAAAAATACGAAAAATATGGGAAAAAGATATTAATAAGTAAATCCAAAAGAGTTGGGCAATTGTAATCCGTCCAGATAACATAAGAATAGACAACTATAGAATAGAACCACACATCCACTTTCACGCCCATGGAAAACATTATCCCATTAAATTCAAAGAAATAGAAACTGAGGGTTTAATAATAGATTTACATATTGAAAAAAATAATGGCATCGATAAAGAAAAACTAATAAAAGAGTCGATATTATGATAAAAATAAGATTACTAAGAACAATAAGTGGAAAAGATTTAGTACATGAATTTGAAAAAAAATATGATACCCTGGAAAATCTTAAAATAATGTTCCAAGAAGATAATGAAAACATGGAACTTCAAATGTATATAGAAGATTGGGAATACTTCTTAAACCACCCCGATGAAATAACAGAGCAAGAAAAAATATTATATAGTGAAAAACCACACTTCACAGAAATAGACTTAGTACTATTAAGTCATATAAAAAATTATAAAGTAAAATCAATCACAGATCTTGCAAAATACTTCAACAAAGATGTGAGTACAATTCAAAAAAGTGTAAAAAAATTAAAAGAAAGAGGACTAATAGAATTGGAAGAAGGAAAAGCTAATAACATGAAAAAACCTGTTTTCAATTATGATAAAATAGAAATAACAATATAATAATAATTAAAAGATAATTAAAGTTTTAATCATCTTTCGAGTAAGTTGTTACATAATATGTGATATTTAGAGGTAAACTTTTCTCCTAATTGTTTAAAAAGAATAAGAGATTTGAACATGACAGATAGAATAGAAATTGCTAAATCTTTTGCTAAATCAATTAAAAATAATAAAATTAAAAAAGTTGTTTTATTTGGATCTGTTGCACGAGGAGAAGATAATGCAGAATCAGATATTGATATTTTAATCGTATCCTCTTTTAGAGAGGATATCTTTGATTTAATCTATAATAAAGTAGTTGAAATATTAATGAAAGATGGAGAACATATTTCTGCACATATTATATCAGAAGAGAGATTCAATACTAAAAAACATTATTCTTTTTTATCAAATGTGCTTGAAGAAGGTGTTTTGATTGGATGAAGTATTATTATGACTACCTAGAAAAAACCAAACTTTAATCTTTAAAGCACTATACGAATTGGACAATATGGAGATTCCGTTAGCATTTCATATTATATATGTTTTTAATTGCAAAAGCATTGTTAATTTTAAAAGATTGCACATGTGAAAAAAACATATCGACCTTACTCATGCTTTTGGAAAAGAATATGAAAAAATAATAGTTTTAAAAACAACAATTAAACTAAAAAAAATGAAATAGTATTAACTATATAATCAAAAGTATTAAATAGTAAAACTCATAATATTATAAATATAAAGTAATTTATCAGAAATTTTTTTAGTGAAAAAGAGATAATATGGAAATGAATAGTTTATTTCAAAAACCAAAAATAAAAAATAATTTCACAGATATGAATAAAATTGAGTCGTTCTTGTCCAAAAATCTTAGTAAACAATCCAATATATTATCTATCCAAAGTATTGAAGACAATGAAGATTATGAAAGAATATTTGTAATGAAAACATCGAATAATTTATCTTCTAAAGAAATAAGTGATTTATTATCAGAAATTAATAGAGAATTGTATTACTTTTGTAAATCCAATGGTCTTTTAGACTTATTTAATCAAAGTTTAGTTTTACTGAAACATTAATATGTTGTTTAATGAGGATTTTGAAAATTTTAAACCTATATTCTATTATGACTTTGCAAAACAAATTCATGATAACTTAGATAAATTTTCATGTGATAACTCTGCTATTTTAAGATCCGTAATAAGTAGAGCATACTACGCAGCATTTTTACAAGTAAAAGCTAGATTAGAAGATGAAGGATATGTTTTTTCAGGTTATGAAGATCATTCGAAAGTGAAAAATATTTTAATACATGATAAACCTATTCAAACTGAATTATTTAATAAAGATATTCAATCTAGGCTTTTTGACTTGCAAAAGAATAGAATATATTGTGACTATAAATTCCAAATCCCTGAGGATAATGAAAAATGGGCAACACAGGATATTAGTACTTTACTCTACTTTTCTAAATGGATTGTTCAGAATGTTGAAGTGAAATCTTTTTCGATTAGCTTTATTTTCCTATTCTATGCTCTCTCATAACACTTATCTTTTTATAATTTTTATTTTAATCCTAAAAATCCTTCAAATCTAGACTTTTATATATGTTTTAAATTATTAATTATAATATTAATATTTAATATATTATTTTTGTATTTATTTTTTGTAGAAATATTTAAATATTATTATAACCTTCACCACCTACTATTTAATTTTAAAGAATATTCATTAGCTATATTTAATTATAATATGTTTTAAAACTATTATTTTTGAAATTAATTGTTTTTAGATATTATTTTAAAAGTTTTGTTATAAATTTTTAAATTTCAATTATTTTTAATGAAAAAATTTATAATATCTTAAAACAAAATTTTTATAATATTAATTAGTAAATTTTAATTTTCATGTGTAAATCATGATTTTGAATTATGATTATTACTTTTTTTATTAAATATTAAAAAATTGAATCTGAATAAAAAAATCTCAAATAAATCTTAAAAAATTAAATTTTCTAATAAAATTTAATCTTCTATTTAATTATAATTAAATTTTAGTATATCCTATAAGATTCAGGATTATAAACTCCCGATTAATTTACTTACTGGTGATGAAATGAAACATTGGATTGAGCGAATAGCTGATGAATTAAAAGAATGGAATGAAGAAAAACATGTTATTGCAAGTGGTACATCAATCTCAGGATCAATACATATTGGAAATTCCTGTGATGTTTTCATAGCTAATGCTATTGGAAAGCAATTGAAAGAGTCTGGAGAGAAAGCCGAAACTATTTGGATAGCTGATGATCATGACCCTCTTAGAAAGGTTCCATACCCATTACCAGAAAATTACGATAAGTATCTTGGAATGCCTTATTCAAATATTCCTTGTCCAGATGGATGTTGTGGTTCTTTTGTAGAACATTTTGAAAAACCACTTTTTGATGTTTTAGATGATTTTAAAATAGAACTCACCCCTTATTCTGGTTTTGAAATGTATAAAAATGGTAGCTATGATGAGTCTATTAGAATAGCTTTAAAAAATGCCGCTAAAATAAGAGATATTTTCAACAAATATAGACAACACCCTTTAGCTAATGATTGGCTACCTTACAATCCAATTTGTGAAAAATGTGGAAGAGTGAACACAACAAATAGCTATGACCACAATGAGGATATTGTATCTTACAAGTGTGAATGTGGTTTTGATGGAGAAATGGATATTACTTCAGGTAATGGTAAGTTAACTTGGAGAGTAGAATGGGCAGCTCGTTGGAAAATTTTTGGAGTGACTTGTGAACCATTTGGTAAGGATCATGCAGCTAGTGGTGGATCATATGATGTTAGTAAAGTAATTTCACAAGAAATTTTTGACTATAAGGCTCCTTATCCTGTTCCTTATGAATGGATTACTTTAAATGGAGAAGCTATGAGTAAATCTCAAGGAGTTTTCTTTACTCCAAAACAATGGTTAGAAATTGGTCCAGCTGAAAGTTTAAATTACTTTATTTTTAGAAGTAAGCCAATGAAACACAAAGATTTTTCACCTAACATGGCTTTTCTTGATTTCATGGATCAATTTGATAAAGTTGAAAAAGTTTACTTTGAAGTGGAAGAAGCTCCATCAGACAAAGAAGGGGGAAAATTCAAAAAAATCTATGAAATTGCCAAAATAAATAAAGAAGATTCCTTGCCTTTTAGACCTCCTTACAGATTTTTAACAGTAGCTTATCAAATAGCTGGAAATAATCCAAAGAAAATATTTGAAATTCTAAAGAAAAACTCACAGCTAACAAAAGACTTTGAAAATAAAGAATTTAAAGATCTTAAAGAAAAGGAACTTGGTGAGTTCAATCAAAGAATTGAAAATGTTGTTAATTGGTTAAATAGCTATGGTCCGAAGTTTGTTAAATTCCAAGTAATGAAAAAAGTTCCAAGATTAGAGTTAACAAAAGAACAAAAATCTTTTTTATGTGATTTAGCTACTCTTATTGAAGGAAAAGACTTTAGCTCAGCTGAAGCATTACATGATGAAATGTATGAAATTTTAAATAGTCATGGATTGAAACCTCAAAAAGCTTTCCAAGCTATTTATAAAATGATACTTGGGCAAAAACAAGGTCCTAAAGCAGCTTCATTCCTTTTATCATTAGATAAAGACTTTGTAGTTAAAAGATTAAGATTAGAACTCTGAAAATATGGTACACTAAGCCCCTACACCTCTTATTATAAAAATGAAAAATTTAAATAATAAAAAAATTAATATAATAGTAGGTGTTGGGCTTTGAGATTCATTAAAAATGAATCTCACTCCATTTTAAAAGCCCTTTACTGTTACAAAAAAATATTTTGCTATTTTTCTTATGAATTTCTTTTTCCAATTTTTTAAACCCAATTTCCTAGTTGATTGATTAAAAAGAGATTAAGTATAACGAGGTCATTGCACAATTATATTTTGATGAAAAAAATTAAAAATTTTAATTTATAATTGAACAAAGTTTGATATATTTAATTTTTTTTAAACATTTTAATTTTTACTTATATATTTTTTGAACAAAATAATTGTGAAAAAGGCTCAATGTGTTTTTTTAAACTTTAATTGATTAATATTGCTTTTGTTTTTTTACTTGTTTTTCATCCTAATTTTTTATATTATTTTAAAATAGTAATATCTAAATATAATACTATTAAATAAATAAGTATGTAATCAATTATTATCGAACCTAAACAAAAAAATTCCCACAAATACTATTTTTAGGTTTAGTAAATTTGACAAAAAAATTTATTAGGAACTGTTTAATATGGATTGTACTAAAGTGAATCTTAAAAAAGGCAGTAAAGGACCATTGGTTGGAGAATTGCAGAAATATTTGCGTGACCATGGCTTTTATAAAAGAGAAATTGACAATGATTTCGGTTCATTTACTGAGGATGCAGTTAAATTATTGCAAAGAAAACAGGGAAATGATCCTGACGGTGTTTTTGGACCTAAAACATGTAGTAAATCTGGTTTAAATACATATACACAGGAAATTAATAGTTCTAAAACTATTGCTTCTGCTATAGACAACAAAACTACTGTTAATGATGACAGTGAGAGTTCCAAAAATAGTAGTAGTGATGTTAAAGGTGGTGAAATAAGTCCTCCAGAATATAATATGGGAAAACAAACTGATGGTTACTATTATTGTTCTTGTGGTGAAAAAGGCTATGAATATGGTCGGTGGAAAGTCACATTTGTTGATAGATGTGCACATGCTGATGATGCATCCCATAAATATAAATCATCTAAACTTAAATGGAGTGATAAAAAAGATGTTGCACCATTGGAAGGTCAATGGACTTGTGAAGGTTGTGATGCAGATTATTGTGCAGTTACTGGAAAAGAAAAATCATCAACAAGTAAAAAGAGATTAACTGTAATTAAAACAGAAAAAATGCCAATTAAAAAAGATGTTAAAGAACCTACTAATGTGAATAATCCTCCAAAAGATAAAGATATTGTAAAAACTTATAGTAAAGAAGAATTAGCTAATAATGCAGAATATATTATAAATGAAACTAAAAAGAATGGTAAAAATCCAGATAGCATACAAATTAAAAACCGTGAAAATAACAATCTAGATTTATTAAATAAGCCCCAATATATGGGATTGTATGAAAACCAAAATATTTTCTGGGTAAACAATAAAAGAATGCCTAATTGGACTACACTTGCTACTACTGCAAATAATCCTGTTAAAATGAATTATCAGAGTAATGCTTATAATTGTGGACCTATGTCAATGAGTATGGCTTCACAAATGTTATTTAAAAACACCTTTGAATCAGAATTTGTTAAAGTATGTGAAACTAATAAGAATGGTACTGATCCTAAAAATTTGTCTTTAATAAGTAAACTAGGATTCAGTATCAAACCAATTGATAGAAATAGTAAAGCAGTGAAAGAAGCATTAGCACGTGGTAGTGCTGTTATTGCACATATAGAAACTAAACCCGCATCTTGTCTAGGTTATCAGAATAATTATGGTCATTATGTACTAATTGACCGTATAAACAATAGCCAATACCATGTTATGGATCCTACCAAAGGTATTAAATGGTGTGATTTCACTACCCTTGATAATGCTACAAATGGAAGAAATATATCTTATTATGAGATGAAAGTAGCTTAATTTATAATATTATTCTTGAAAAACATTAATACAACAATTTTGAATTATTGGTTTATATTTATCATCTAAATTATACGACATTATGCTTCTTTACAGATTTTTAACTAAAGTTTTTCAAATGCTAGGATTTATAATGATTTAGGCAAATCATAAAACAGACTCATTTCTTAAATCACTGCATAAATATTTGTAGTGAAAAAATTAAGATTAGAACCTAAAAATATAGTACACCAAGCCCCTACACCTCCTATTAATTAAATAAACTAATTAGGAGATAAATGATGTAGATAATAAATATATAAAAAGCATCTATTAAAAATGCCTTAAAATCATCTGACATACAACCACCTCCTTCATGTTTATACAAAGGAGAAGCCATTAGACACTAGGCTTCTCCAAAAATACTTCAACAGCTTAGGAGCTTAGTAATACTATAATACTAATATGTATTAATAAAATATATAAATATTACTATAATAAGTTTTAGTAATGAAAATAAAAAAATTTAAATAATAAAAAAAATAATATAAAAATAGACACTAGGCTTTGAGATTCATTAAAAATGAATCTCACTCCATTTTAAAAAAAAAAAAACAATGAAAAGTTTATTAGTTTTCTTTGTACATATTTATTTTGGTTATATTTCATCTTATGATTCAGATATTATTCTTATTTTTCTAATTTCTTATATTTCCCTCGCGTTCCTGCAAAATCAACAGAATTATTTTTAATTACTCAAATAGTTATTAAATAAAAATGGATTTGACTATATAATTAAAAGTTATAAGTAAAAAAAAATATTACTATAATAAGTTTTAGTAATAAAAATGAAAAAATTTAAATAATAAAAAAAATAATATGAAAATAGACACTGGGCTTTGAGATTCATTAAAAATGAATCTCACTCCATTTTAAATTTTTCAAAAAATGTTTTTTTCTATTTTTTTGCATATACTATAAAAGTAGCTTCCAGTATTAAACAATAAACTTATTTCCACACTTTTTTCTCTTTCGTAGACTCTAATTACTATTGCTATAATCAAATAAAGTAGATTGTTTCGCATTTTCCTTTTCTGTATAATCAACTAATTTTTCTTTAATTATTTTAACATAATCAGTGTCAATATTATAATTAGTTCTAATTTCTTTAATTTTGTTAAATAATTCTATACTATAACTTCTATCAACTCTTCCTTTTTTATACATAGCTAAAATATCAGGGTAAATTTTAGGAAAATCATTTTTTATGAAATTAAGAAAAGTTCCTCTTGTTTTACCAAATAAATTAAGTGGTCCGAGTAATATAGCATTAACATCGCATTTTTCTGCATTTTTAAACATTGCATCAATGTGATCATAGCCATCAGTTAAATAGGGAATTATTGGCATGAAATGGAGTCCTGTTGATGCATTAGTTTCTGTTTTAACAATATCCAATACTCTTAATCTTTCTCTTGAACTTATAACATTTGGTTCAATAGCACTTTGAATCTCCCAATCAAGTGAACTTATACTTACAGCTATATTAACAAAGTTTAACCTAGACAATTCATCAATCAAGTCTAAATCCCTAATAATAAGATCGGATTTAGTAGAAATAACCACTGGATTTTGGTGTTTTATGAGAACCTCTAATACTTCCCTCATTAGCTCATATTTTTTCTCAATAGCTTGATAACTATCAGTTACAGTTCCAATAGCTATTATTTCATTTTTCCAAGAGGGTTTAGATAATTGTTTATCTAATTCATCTGCAATATTAGTTTTTATATAGATATTATTAAAAAAATTATTTGCATTTGCTCCACTTGAACCAACTTCCCCATAATTAGATTCAAGATATTTATGAGAATATAATGCATAACAGTATTTACATTTGTGTTCACAACCCCTGTAAACATTTAAATCCCATTTATAAGGCATTATTCTTTTTGTTTTAGTACATGCACTTTTACATGTGATTTCCGTGTATTCTTGCATAAAACCATCGCCCATCCTTTAAAAAAAGGATAAAAAACATTTAAATTCATTATTGATATTTTAAACTTATTAAATCAATATTTTAATAAAAATAAAGATAATTATAATAAAATTAAAAATTATAAAAATATTATTTAATAAACAATTGAAATTTAAATAATCCCCTATTATAAATTTAAATCCCATGAATATATACTATTTATAGAAATATATTTTGATTATTAAGTAAATTGTGATAGCATTAAAAAAATAATATGATAAAAGATAACATTTATCATTAAATTAGTGAAATTAAGTAATAGGATATAAAACAATTTTTTTCACAATAAATGTAAAAAAAACGATACTATGAGAGAATATACACTCATCAAAAGAAAGCGAAAAACAATAACAATTAAAATAAAAGAAGATGCTACATTAGAAGTTAGAGCTCCATTACATATACCAGAAGAAAAAATAGATGAGTATGTTAAATCAAAAGAAAAGTGGATAGCTAAACATATTGGAAAAGTTGAAGAACGATACAAGCTCAAAAAAGAATTTGAATTGCAGTTTGGAGATTTTGTTCAAGTGAAAGGAGAAAAAGTAGCTATTCATCCTATAGAAGGAAATATTGGAAGATATGATATAGAAAAAAATATTTTTTTAATCCCTGAAATAGCTAATTCCCATGAAATTAAATATATGTTAATTAAATTATACAAACTAATTGCAAAAGAACATATTACGAGAAGAGTAGCACATTTTGCTCATAAAATGAAGGTTAATCCTACAGCTATTAGAATTACAAGTGCAAAAACTAGATGGGGAAGCTGTAGTGGGAAAAATAGTGTGAATTTCTCTTGGAAATTAATTATGGCAGATGATGATACAATTGATTATGTTGTAGTTCATGAATTAGCTCATATAACAGAGCATAACCATTCTTCAAAATTTTGGAAGATTGTTGAAGGAATAGTTCCAGATTATAAAGAAAAAAAAGAAAAACTTAAAATTTTAGAAGAAAAACTAAGTAAAGAAGATTGGAGCTAAAAAGAAAAAATAGCTAAAAGTTGTGTTTTTTCAAACAAAGCAGATAATGTCAAATCAACTGGTTGAATTTTGTGAAAAACTAAAGTGATTTAATTTTAATAAGATTTAAAGGCTATTTCAGAGAAATTTAGTGTTTGAAGCTATTGAAATTTGAGTAATCCCCAATATTAAATTTATATTTTTATACATTTAACATCCTTCAAATCATGTGTATCCTCCTTATTTTCAATATTTTTTAATAATACTAATTTTAATATCTTATTTTTTGTTAATTTTTAATTAAAAATATTAATACAAAAATATCCCCCCCCCCCCCCCTTTGTTTTTTTTTTTAAAAATTTTTTTACACAAACATTAAAAAAAAAATTTTTTAATATTTTTTTTTTTTTTTTTATTTTTTTTATTTTT
>WRMT01000024.1 GCA_009777005.1 Methanobrevibacter sp.
TTGTCCATTCTAGGTCATGTTTCATGTATGCAAATGGTCTTTCTGAGTTGGCTCGTTTTTTGTAGATTTCTTTATTTTCTTCTTTTTCCATTTTTTGTGCCATTAAATCTTGATATTTATTGCTGTAATGAGTTATAATTCTGTAATTCGATTTAGGTGAGCATTTGTCTTTTGTTGGGCAGTTTTTACATTGGTTGGTGTAGTAAACTTTTTTAATTTTGTTATTTTCTTTATAACTGTTTTTATGATGCAGTATGTGTTTTTCTGGACAGATGAATTGGTTTTTATTGGAGATATATTTGAAATTGGCTTTGGCATATTCTCTGAATTTTCTATTTTTATTTTCACTAGCTTGTCTTTGATTAGGTATAAAAGCATCTATATTATTGTTATATAAGTATTCTATTGCTTCTTGTGTGTTATAAGCTGTATCTGCTACGAATTTTGAGTTTTCCATGTTTATTTCTGGATTTTGCTGTAAGTTTTCTATTTGTGGTATTAGTTGATAGTGGTCTGTAGGGTCCTGTGTTATTTTTGATTGTAATATGAGTCCTGATTCGCAATCTACGATGTTTTGAATATTAAAAGATAATTCATTATAACCTTTTTTATTATGCATAAAACGAGAAGTAGGATCAGTTAAACTTATTATAATAGGTTTATTTTTTATTTTAGAATCTTTGGATCTTTTACGTTGTTTTTTAACTACATCAATTTCATTGTATGCTTTTTTTATTTGTTTTGCTTCATTTGGTGTAAATGCAAAGTCTAATTTCAGGTCTTTAGGGTTGATTTTTTCAATATCCTTTTTTTCTTCTTTTGCTTTTTCTTGTGATGCTTCCACTAATTTTTTTATTTTCTTTTTAAGGGATAATTTAGGTGCAACTTCTTCTCCCACTTCTTCTTCACCATATTTTTCATCATCTTCTTGATCTTGAATAATGGATTCATCAATAAGTTGTTGAGCCAATTCTAAAATTTCTTCAGTAACAGTATTTTTATTAGATGCATTAGCTTTCATAATTGTTCCATCCAAAGCAATAACACCTAATTTAACTAAACCCTCATTTCTAGCATCTACAAGGACAATAGCCAACATTTCAGAAATTAAATCTTTATAATCATTTTTAAAATTAAGTATTGTCCTATAAGTCGGAGTATCAAAGCCACAAATCCACATATAAGGAGTATTAAGTTTTGTTTGTTTTTCAATATCTCTTGAAGACTTATAACCCTCAATCGTTGCTAATAAAAGTAATCTTAACAACATTCGTCGAGAATAAGCTTTTCCACCAGCAGTCCCAATAAATTTCTCATGAATATCATCAAAGTCATAACAATTCACCAACTTTGTCACATAATGACAAATATGATCAGAAGGAATCAAATCATTCAAATTCAAAGGAAGTAAAAAAGTCTGCCCAATTTTATCTTCTTGCAAAACCAAAAAAATCACCTTATAAAAATACCAATAACCAAATAATACATTTATAAGCCACAATATATAAAAATAACCAAAGTAATAAAAAAACTATAAAAATTATTATTTCTCAGTCTGTTAATTAATGGGGGATTGATTTTTTTATAAAGAAAAATAATTAGAGTTATATTGTTTATACTGCCTTTTTTATTTTTCTTATTATGCTAATTTCCATTATTATCTAAAGGTTATTTTATGAATTATTTAATAATAATGTATTGTCCAAAATTCTGCTAATTAAAAAAAAATAGTAATAATACTAAATAATTGTGTGATACTTCAAAAATAGCTATCTGCACTCTATTTTAAAAATAAGAATCAAATAACAATTTTTTCAAAATTATTAAATTTTTCATATTCATTGAAAATTTATATATTAGCAGAATTTGGGACAGTATCATAATAAATCAGAATGTTTAAATCTAAAAGATATACATGAAGAACTTAGAAATATATCATGAAAAATAGCTAAAAAAAATATTTGTTTATTATTTTACTGTATATTACAGAAAGGATAAGTTTAAACCTTTATAAAAAACAAGGAAATGCTAATTGTGATAAAATTGGTTTTTCGTTTTGGAGTATTATATATAATGTTTGAAAATTTATTAAAATTTAAAAATAATCTTAATGGTTAGAGATAAAGGTAGATATTTTATGAATAAAATAAAAGAAACATTTGAAAGTCATTTTCATGAATTTTTTGGTATTAAATTACCTGATGAAGCATTAAAAACTAAAAAAACAGGTGTATTGGAATGTAAGGGTTGGCATATACAAATATGCTTCGGAACAAACGACGGAAAAGAGTATATGGATTATTATGCTCATAATAGTATGACCGATGATAGACATGTTAGAATATGGGAAGATGGAAGTATTGAAGAATTAGATGCTTATAATTTTTGGATGATACGCTCTGAAGGTCCAATAAAAGATGAAAAGTCCCAAAAAATTTGGTTTGATATAAATGATAAAGTATCTGATGATTTAGAGAAAAAGGGATTTGGAAGTAAAAATGTTTATCAGTATCATATTGTAGATGATTTGGATAAAGAAGATAAGTGGATAAAAAGGAAAAAAAGGCATTCTGATAGTAAGAGACATTCTGATAGTAAGAGACATTCAGATAGTAAAAGGCACAGAAAAAGAAACAAAAAATCAACAAAAGAGAAATTGATATGTACTTTCAGTGATGATATCTGTATAAAACCAGAAAGACATAAAAAATGTTCAAGTAGTGATTTAGATACTTTTGATGATTGTAGATATTTTAATATGCATGCTTCTTTCTTTTTTGTTGGAAGTTCAAGTGGTACAGGTGTAACTGAATTTGAAGATACATGCTATTCTAAAAAACATAATTTTAGGTATTGTTGTTTTGTTGGTGAACAAGCTAAATGCCCCTACTTTGAGGAATTTAATTTATGATAGAATACAATTTATATTATTTCACATGGTGAGTAAATGAGTAATCAAGGATATGAAACACTGGAAATGAAAGTTTATAATGATATTAAGGATATAAGCAAAGAAAAAATTGAAGAATATAAAAATTCTCCTCAATGGATTGAATTAGATGATTTATTTAAAAAAATTACTAGTGAAAATATAAGTCCTAAATCAGCATTAATTGAAATATTATCTTATGGGGAAATTGTAAGAGTTAAATTTGATCATGTTTTTAATAATATTCAAGAAGGAATGGTTTTAACAAGTGAATTTATTTATCTTCCTCTTTTTATGGATATGCCTCATGATTTGGCTGTAGCTGTTATAAAGGGTTGGGGGTCAGATGATGAAGAGATAAATAGAAAATCTAGTGAAATAATTTTAGATTATCAAAGAGATCGCAAAATTGAAGATTTAATTGAAATTCTTAAAAATGCTAGATTGGATAATAACCATGAAGTAGCTAATGGTGCAATGGGGGAGCTATATAGAATTGGTGAATATGTTCTTCCTAGACTTCGATTAGTTAGGTTTGATAATGGAACTCCACAAAATCTTTTGGATGATACAACTACAATTATTTTTTATATTCTTATTGGTGAAGAGAAAACTAATGACTTAATGAGTAGGTGTGCTGATGAAAATGAGGATATTTGGATTCCTGCACAAGAAGAAGTGAGAAATATTATAGATAAAATTGATTTAATGCCTTATTTTATTAGACATCCTGAAAAATTGGAGAAAATGAAAGAACCATAAATTATTATAGAAAAGTATGGAGTTTAAGGCACTGTAAAATTTAACGTGATTAACTTTTTTGAAAATTCACAACAAAATTTGGTTGAGATAAATTCAACGATTTTTTCACAGAAGCATATAATTTGAATTTTATAACTATTTTATTAATTTTTTAATTTTATTTAAAAATTTCATGATTATATTTATTTAATTTTTAATATAACATAATATTACTATTTTAAAGGTTATTTCATGAACAATTTAATAATACATCCAGAATATTCAAATCTTATAGATAGACTTGAAGAGCTTAAAATTATTATCACTGAAAAAATAGCTAAAAAAGATTATTTAATATTTCATGAATGTAAAAATATTGAAACAGCTTATATGCTAAAAATAGGTCATTTGGACTTTAAAATATTTGAAACAAAGCTTAATATCCGTAAAATCAAAAGAGAAATAGCTATTATTCAAAAGCATATTAATCTACAAAAAGAAATTGATTTAAATTTTATTAAAAATCAGATAGAAATAGAATTTGAAGAATATATCTTAAAATTAGAAGAAAAAGCAGCTAAAATTAACATGGCAATAAACAGAGCTATGAATAAAACACTTTCTAAGGAAGAATCACTAGAAATTAAGAAAATATACAAAGAATTAATCTTAAAATTACACCCAGACTTAAATGAAGAACTTAGTAAAAATGAAGAAGATTTGTTTTTTAAGGTGATGGAGTCTTATGAAGCTGGGGATTTAGAAAGATTAAAAGTTTTAAAAGTTTTAGCTTCAGATATTTCTAACAATGAAGATGAACCTGTTGAGGGAAATATACTGGATAAATTAAAAGAAAATATTAATCTATTAGAAATTCGCTTAGAATTAATTGATAAAGAAATTGATGAAGTTAAAGATTCTTATCCTTATAATAAGAAATTTTTACTTGATGATGAAGAAAAATTAGAAGAAAATAAAGAAATTCTTCAGAATGAATTAAATAATTTCATTGAAACTTTAGCTATGTATAAAAAAAAGTTAGATTATCTCTTGAATTCTATAAATAACTAATTCATTTGTAAATAATTGTGTTGATTATTATGGGAAACCTTGAAAAAGTAAATTCAACTGATATTGTCAGAGCTATACATAACTCTGACTTGACAGATCCTTTATTTGAAAAAATTTTTCTCATAGAATCTACTATAGCTGGGACACATTATGTGGAAAATATTAAAAAAATAGAACCTAATCTTAAAGTTGGCGATAGATTGGATTTTTATCGTGAACCAAATAATTCTCATGATGAAAAAGCTATCTTAGTTAAACATAGAGGAGATAAGATAGGATATGTTCCAAGGGTTGATAATGAGATATTAGCTAATTTAATGGATGCAGGAAAATTGTTATATGGGGAGTTAAGCTATAAAAATTATGAAGGTGACTGGCTTAGAATAGATTTTGATATTTACTTAGAGGATTGAGTATTGTTAGCTAAATTGAAAAAATAATATTACTTTTCATAGCTCTTGGAATAATGTAACTTATTTAAAGAATATTTTAAATAAATAAATTTTGTAAAAGTACAATTGAAAATTTTAAAAAAAAAGTTTTTTGAAGTTCTCAAAATTTAAGTTTATTAATAAAATATAATATTTAAAAATTAAATATATTCTATAATATTTTCATTTAAAAATTTATCAATATTAATTCTTAACAACTGTTCAGGGGGTTCTTCAGTGATTCCATGTTCATGATAGTATTGAACTGCACCAATAAATTTTTTAAATTCTTCAATGTCATCAGATATTAATATTTCTGTGTATTTTTTTCTATTATCTATTGTACGGCATTCATATCCTGCCAGTACACTAATATCCTCTCCATCATAAATTAGTTCTTCGCCCATAGAACATATCACAATTAACACCTCCATTAGAATTAACTAATATATATTTATTGGTATTCTTATTATATAGCTTTAACTCCATATTTTTAGGTAATGCTTTTTTCATATCATATAATAAGGTTCCATGTTATCGTAATTCTGATAATATTTAGCTATTGCTTTTTTAAACTCAAATGATTTTTGATTAATATTTTCATATTCAGGATTTGCTTTTAATAAAGTTGTTTTTCATATTTTTTTCTATACTTTGGAATTTATTTTGTAATTTAATAGCTTCATTTTTTAATAAATCATTATTTTCAATTTTAAATCTATTATTATTAATTAATAAACCATTATATTTGCCTTCAGTAGTAGCAACAATATTTTTAACTTTTAAAGTCATTGATTTGTAGACATCTCTATGAGAAGGTAACGGTACTTTATTAGTATGATTATGAATTATAGTCATTAAACCATTTGTTTTTCCTAAATTTTCTATATTTTTTGGTAAATATACTGTGTTACTTAAATTTGAAGTAAAATTATTTAAAACAATTTGACCATTATTCGCTATCATGGTTACATATTCAACAGACTTATTACCATATTTTTTTTCAAACAAATATGTAACTTTATTAAGTTTTCTATCTTCAAACATTTGAGATAAAGAGCTATTAAAAATTTCATTATTTATATTAGCTATGTTATTGGCAGTTATACATCTATAATCAGGAGCTAAATAAGTTAAATAATTATCATCGACCAAATATTTTCAAGTTTATAACTTTGTGAGGAACTAATACAAGAAATCGGATCAAAAACCATTTTGCAACTTCTTACACCTATATTAAGTAAATAATTAAGATTATTAGCTAAGTAACTATCTTTCATGGTTCCCTCCCAGTTATTCATAATTTTTTCAAACTTTATACAATTTTTAGTAATTGATATCAATTATTTTATTAAAAATCATAAAAATCCAATATCATTAATTTATAAATCAAGTGAAAAATAGTATTAACAAAGTAGCTAATAAATATTACTTTTTTTAAGAATCAATATTGATATTGAATGAAAAAATAGCTAAATAACAATAAAATATTGAAAAAGATTAAAAATTAAAAAAATTATAATATTATTTAGAAATAGTAAAAATATTGTTTCTTTAGGGTGTTGAAAGTGATGTAACATCTAAAAGGGAAAATATTGTTAAAAACGATTAATATTTAAAAACTTTTTAAACAAAGAAGAAATATCTAAATTAAAATAATAATGTATTAATGTTTCTAGATTATGCTGAAAACCAAGCGACTGGAAATAGAGTAATGTAAATGGATGATTGGTCTTATTAATTGATAAATTTTTAAAATTCTATGAATATGGCATTTTAAGGAATAAAGGAATAGTTTCAAGAAAACAGGCAGTTAAAATAACTAAAGAAGAATATAAAAATTTTAGAGAAATTCATGATAAAGATTAATATATGATTTCACCAGATTTTTAGGATAATAATAGATTTTTAGTAATATAAATAAAATTTTTATAATAGATTATTATTAAATATATAAATAGTCATAAAATTTTCATATTTTAATAAGTATAAAATAAATTATATAATTATACTAAAGGAGGTGGGAATTGTGAGTATAGAAACAATTAGTATAAAACCTGATTTGTTAAAAACCATTAGTAATATAGCTAAAAAAGAAGGAATAAATGAAAATCAAGCTTTAAATGAGATTATAGAAAAAGGGATTGAAGCTAAAATAAAAACTAAAAATAAAATACCTAATTATTTAATAGCTAACAAAGATACTTATAATCCTTATCCTGAGAGGTTTTTAAATAGTGCGGGTATGATTAAGGGATGTAAACCTTTCAGTGCAGTAAAACTAGTTAAACAAATGAGGAGTGGAGATTATGATATTCCTTGATACAAACTATTTGATTTCTTATTATATCGAGGAAGAAAAATAACATAAGCGAGCAGTAGAAATAAGTAAAAATATAGCTTCAGAGGAAAAAATAATATCTAGACTAATCATAATTCTATTAATAAATTATTGGAATCTTTAAAATTTATAATTTTTTTTAAATTAATTTAATAAAATAATGATTAATAAGATTATTTTTATAAAAAATATAATTAAAAATATCCCTATAGGGTCTTTTTCAATGGAATTATAATTAATTTCCCCTATTAAATATATGATACATAATATTTAAATTTTCGATGTAAAAGGTTCTATTTTTAATTTACAGATATTTAATTTGTATTTTTATTAATAAATCAATATTAAAACTTAATTATCTTAAAAAGCCTCTAAATAAGGTAAAAAAATACATTATGAGACACCTTGAGAATTTTTAATAAAAATTAACTATTCAGAAAAGAGAATGATGAACATAGAAATAATTTTTATTGAGCAATTAAAAGTATAAAATAATTAATATAGGAATAATAATCACTAATTGATGTGGAAGATATGATTGAATCAAAAAAAATAGTTAATGTGAGTGATATTTTATTTTCAACTAATAATTTAAAAATACCTGATTATCAACGACCTTATAAATGGGATGTCAAAAATGTTAATCAATTAATCGATGATATTTTTAATCATTCTGATAAATCCTCCTATCGTTTAGGCACATTAGTGTTACATAATGATGGAAAAGAATTAAATATTGTGGATGGTCAACAAAGAATATTAACTTTAACTTTAATTGCTTATTCAATAATTGATAATCATAGAGAATTGTTGGATGATAATCTTGAATTAGTAAAATTCTCAAAGAATGATCTTAAACTTATAAAAATTCCTTTATCAAATGAAATTTCTAAATTTAATATTCAAAGTAATTTTCATGAAATCAATAGACGAATTAAAGAATTTGATATAAAGACAATAGAATTCTTTTTTAAGAAATGTGAATTTGTCAAAGTAACACTTACTGACATATCAGAAGCTTTTCAATTTTTTGATTCTCAAAATTCTCGAGGAAAAGATCTTGATCCACATGACTTATTAAAAGCATTTCATTTACGTGAAATGACCCAAATTCCTGAAGGAGAAAAGATTAAAATTGTTGAAAAATGGGAAAACATAAAATCAGAAGAATTGGCAGATCTCTTTAGTTTATATTTATATAGAATAAGAAATTGGTCAAAAGGATACTCTGCTCGTTACTTTACTAAAGACAAAGTTGATACTTTTAAAGGAATAAATCCAGTATATAAAAAAAGTTATCCTTTTGCTAAAATGTTTAACATAACTCATTTTTATATTGAAAATTATAATGAAAGTTATCATAGGAGTATAGATAAGAATCCAATGGATTATCCTTTCCAATTAGATCAAACAATAATTAATGGTAAACGTTTTTTTGAAATGATTTCTTATTACAAAAAAATGATTGATGAATTAATTTATGATAAACTTAAAGAATCTTCAAAAAAAATTTATGACACATTGAATAATTATCCTGGCAAAGGAAGAACTGGGGATCGATATGTAAGAAATCTATTTGATTGTAGTATTATATATTATTATGATAAGTTTGGGGATGAAAAAATTTCAAAAGCTATTGAAAAGATGTTCATTTGGGCTTATACATTAAGATTAGAATTACAAAATGTACAATTATTGTCTGCAGATAATCATGCACTTTCTAATAGAAAAAATTCTATAAACTTTAATCAAATATTTCGGATGATTAGGGAAGAAAATAATCCAAATAATATTATAAATATGAAATTGAATATTATTAAGAAAAATAGATCCACTAAGACTGAAGATATAGTTGAACTTTTCAAGGAGATGAATTATTTTGAACAAAAGGAATGAACCTATAAGAGAAGTTACAATAAAGGAATTATTCAGCTCTGAGGAATATCAAATTCCCATATACCAAAGAAATTATGCATGGGGTGAATCAGAGATAATACAATTAATACAGGATATTGCAGATTATTCAAAAAAAAATAGTGAAAACTATTATATTGGCAATTTGATTGTTTTTAAAAAACAAATTGGACAATCTTATACTTTTGAAATAATTGATGGTCAACAAAGATTAACCACTCTAACGATTTTATTGAGTGTTCTTAAAGATAAGTTTCAAGATAAATTTAATGATAATATCGATTGGTATAAACTCAATTTTCATTTTGAAAGTCGGAAAATTTCTACTGACACTTTAAAAATATTGTATGAAGGTAAATATGATACTCTTCTAAAAAGAACTGATTTAGTGTATAATACCGATATTACTCATGCTTATGAAATTATATTGAAAGGATTAAATAGAATACTTAAAGAAACTTCACAAAATATGGATGATTTTTATAATTATTTAATTAATAAAGTTTCTATACTGAGAGTTCCTGTTCCTGATGATACAGATTTAAACCATTATTTTGAAATAATGAATACACGTGGTGAACAATTAGAAAAACAAGAAATCCTTAAAGCAAAATGTATCGCAAATTTAAAAGAAGATAAAGATCGTTATATATTTAGTCTCATTTGGGAAGCATGTTCAAATATGGAAAAGTATGTTCAATCTGGATTTTCAGATACTACAGTTCGTAAAAAAATATTTGGAAAGGACTGGAATAGACTTGAATTTGAAGATTTTGATAGTTTATCAAAAAAATTAGCAAAAAATGTTGTAGATGATGATAGTTCTACTATAATAGAGTATATTATTAATGACGAAATAATGAAATCAGGAGATGAAAATGATAGTAATGAATTTATTGATAGATTTACTAGTGTAATCAATTTTTCTAACTTTTTACTCCAAATATTAAGAATTCAAACAAAGGGTATAGCACCACTTGATGATAAAAACCTTTTAGAAATTTTTGATAAACATTTAAATTCTAATGAAGAAGTAAAAGAATTTGGATTTAATTTATTAAAAGGAAAATTTTTATTTGACAAATTTGTTATTAAACGAGAATATTTAAAAGGAATAGATAATTGGAGTTTGAAAAAATTTGTAAGTCAGAACAAAGGAAATTATGTAAATACTTATAGTAAAGAGGATGAAGGTGCAAATAAAAAAATATTAATGATTTTGTCAATGTTTCAAGCTACAACTCCAGGTTATTCTCGTAAAGATTGGTTAAATGCTACATTAAAATATCTTTTTGAACAGCATGAAAAAATAATTCCTGAAAAGTACATTGAGTATCTTGAAGGAGTTGCAAAATCTTTTCTTTTTGATAGATTTATTGCAAAAGAACCTTTGGACTATTATGAGATAATATATAAAAATAATGGAGTTCCACAAAACAATGTTGGAGATTTAGACTTATCAAAACTGGATTCTGGAACTGCTGTTGAAAATTTTATCTTTAATTATTTAGACTTTTTACTTTGGAATAAAAATAAATATTCTTCTTTTGAATTTAATGCATCTAGGAATTCTATAGAACATTTTTATCCACAAATGCCTATGGAAGGATTTGAATCTTTGGCGGACAATTGTTTACACAATTTTGGAAATCTTTGCATAATAACACGTGAAAAGAATTCTAGTTTACGTAACTTTATGCCTAAAACAAAAATTGATTTTTATGAAAAAAACCATAATAAAAATAATATTGATAGTATAAAACAAAAATTAATGATGGATATTACTCGAAATGGGCGATGGTCTGAAAATGAAATAAAAAAACATGGTGATGAAATGAAAAAAGTATTAATTAGTAGTTAAGGAATTTCCAAAAACCCCGTTTTGGTATTACTTTTATTTTTTTAATAATTATATAAAAAATATTTTTTTATTACTTCAATCCTCAGATAAAAAATCTAAGAATGAATTTAAATATGTTGGACATACTGGTGTTGAAGGTAAAGATAAAGAGTTAGGTATGGTTCATGCTTTTTCACTTGATATAAGATCTGTTTTAAATGATTATGTTTTAAATAAAACTAATAAAACTATGTTTGAAAAGATTATTACTGTTGTTGATGAAAAAAATCAGGAATATGTTAAAAATTGATTTTAAGGGATATTATGATAGTCGATGATTTTAAAGAGATTTTCAATAGGTTTCCTAAAGAAAGTAAAAAAGATTTTCCAAAAAATCCATTTGCAGATAAAATTAGGAATGAATTTACAAATAATTTGAAAAATCTTCTTAAAGAAATTTCCCATGATTATGAAGATTATTTTGTTAACTATTTTTTTGGTCAATCGACATGGAGGAGTGATATATGGATCTTAATTCGTAGCCCAATCTTTGATTCGGGTAACTTTTTATTTTTAAGTTTTTACTTAGATTTTGATAAAAATCATGTTTGTTTTATGATTCATAATAAAGTGGGGGAACCTAGTTCCGAAACTCATAATGAAATATCAGAAAAATTGTTTCATTCGATAACAAGTCCTATTCCTGAAAAATTTATACATTCTAATAAAGATTTATCTGGTATCTGGTATGTTAAAGGCAGAGCTATAATATCAAAAGTTTATAATATTGATGAACTTAATAATAGTGAATTAAAAAAAGAAATGGAATCTATTTTGAAAATATATGAGGAGCTAATTCCTAAATATAATGAACTTATCTATGAAAGAATTGAACCACTTAATTGTGCAAACAATGCTTGGTTGTTGGCTCCTGGTGAAAATGGAAAATATTGGGATTATTTTCAAGAAAAAAATTTTATTGCTATTGGTTGGGGAGATTTAGGTGATTTAACTTATTTTAACAATGATTCGGCAGAGATAAAGGAAGCCTTAAGAATACACTATCCTAAAGAATATCCCTTGGAATTAGATCCTGTTAATGATGTAAAAGCTCTGTCTGACTTTCCTAATGACATGAAGATTGGTGATTTAGTTCTCATTAAAAAAGGAAGAAAAAAACTTTTAGGAATAGGAAAAATAACTTCTGATTATCAATTTTGGGAGGAATCCCCAATTTTAGATGTTGATTTCAATCATATTCGTAAGATTCAATGGTTTGAAACAGATGATGAGGAGTTTGATGTTCCAAGCTCGATTGGTCCATTAGTAACAAAAACATTAACGAATGTAACTTATTATGATAATTATGTTTTTTCTTTAGCAAAAATATTAAATTTTCCAATTAAAGATTATTTTTGTAAAGAAACTCTTTTAAATATTTGTTCTGAAAGTAAAAAATTATATGAAAATTATTTTGATGTAGTAAAAAATTCTGGATATAGACCAGGAACACCTATTAAATCATTTTTTGAACCAGATTTAAAAAGATATTTAAATAATAAACATGAAAAAATTGATAAATCATATAGAAATGAGATAATATCCCTTTTTGATAATTTTTTAAAAGGATTGGATTTTGCTGAAGGTCCACGAGGACCAGAAATAGCTAAAACTGAAGTTTACACCCAAAAAAATTTTTTAGATGATGTTGTATTTCTTGAAAAAGAATATGGTGAATTAGCCAATCTTCTTAAAAGAAAGAAAAATATCATATTACAAGGATCTCCTGGTGTTGGAAAGACGTTCATAGCTAAACGATTAGCTTACTCCATAATGGGTGAAAAAGATAAAAACCGTGTGGAATTTGTCCAATTCCACCAGAGTTACTCTTATGAAGATTTCATTCAAGGATATCGTCCAAGTGATGATGGTTTTGAATTGAATAATGGTGTCTTCTATGATTTTTGCAATAAAGCTAGTGAAGATCCTGATAATGACTATTATTTTATCATTGACGAGATTAATAGGGGGAATATTAGTAAAATCTTTGGTGAGCTTATGATGCTTATTGAAGAAGACAAAAGGGGAGAAGAGTTTGCTATTCGCTTAACATACTCTGATGATGATTTTTATGTTCCTGAAAATTTATATATTATTGGAATGATGAATACTGCTGATAGAAGTTTAGCTATTATTGATTATGCTCTTAGACGAAGATTTGTATTTTATTTAATTCCTCCTCTATTTGATGAAGATTCAAAAAATAATGATATATTTAAGAATTATTTGATAGATAAAAAGGATCTTGATGACGATTTAGCTACGAAAATCATTGATAAATTTAGGATATTAAATAATCTAATACTAGATGATGAAGATTTAGGTCATGGATTTAGAATAGGTCATAGCTATTTCTGTGGAAAAGGAGATAAAGATATTGAATGGTATAAATCTATTATTACTTATGAAATAGCTCCTCTTTTAAAAGAATATTGGTTTGATGATTTAGAAAAAGCTGAGGATGAAATTGAAAAATTATTAAATATTTGATTAATTATTTTTTTAATATTTAGTTAATTTATCACTTATTTATAAAATTTTAACTCCAAATTTTTTTAAGATACTATATGTAAAAAGAATCTTTTAAAAAAATTTTTATTTATTATATTTAATTTTTTAAAATTTTTATAATTATTTAATGTATTTTAGATTAAAGTTGATTGAAATGACAACTAGCAAATTTAAAGATGAAATTCCCATTCAAAATATCTATTATATGCTTAGCTATGCTTATAAGAACCTTAAAATTAATCAAGATATTTTTAAAGAGTCTTTAGATTTTAAAAATATCTATGATCTTTTTGCTAGAATTTTAATTGAAGCTATTAATAATCTTATTAGAAGAGGTTTTTACAAGGAATATATAGTTAAAACTGAAGACACTTCTAATATTAAAGGAAAAATCAATATTTCTACAAGCATTAAAAGAAGAACAAGCATTTATAAAAAATTAAACTGTCAATATGATGAATTTAGTAGTGATGTTTTATTTAACCAAATAATAAAAACTACTATGGATAAGCTAATTCGTGTTAATTCATTAGATAATAAATTTAAAAAAAATTTAAAGAGATTGAGACCATTTTTTCATAATATTGATTCTATTGATTTGAATAAACAAGTTTTTAAATCATTAATGTGGCATAAGAATAATAAATATTATAGCTTACCAATAACTATTTGTGAATTAATTTTTTCATTGGAACTCCCTGATGATGCTAAAAAAGGTGATATTCACTTTAAAGATTTTATTCAGACTGATGAAAAAGAATTAGCTAATTTATTTGAAAATTTTGTTTTTAATTTTTTTAAAAAAGAATTAAAACAATTAAATGTTAGCAAACCAAAGATTAACTGGAATTTAGATGAAAATTTTAGTGAAGAGGAAGGAGTAGAATATCTTCCAAAGATGAGGACGGATATTGTATTAGAATATGAAAATAAAGTGATTATAATTGATACTAAGTTTTATAAGAAAATCTTATCTAGTTTCTATGAAAAATCTCTGCTAAATTCTTCAAATCTATATCAAATTTATTCTTATATACATAATTATGATTTTGATGGTGAAATAAGAGGAATGTTACTATATGCTGCTCTTGAAGATGATAAATCAAAAAACATAGATTTTAAATATAAAATTCAAGATAAAGTTATTCAGATAAAAACCCTTAATTTAAATCAAGATTGGGATAAAATTGATAGTGATTTAAAACAAATAGCTAATTTCATTTTAACTAGTTAGCTATTTTTAATAATTATTTTTAAAAAATAAAACATATTTATAATTATAATATATTTAAAGAGTTTTTATAAAAAATAATTTGAGCAAGACATTTTACATTTAAGTTTTTTAATATAGAATGAATTTTTAGGAAATATGATGTAGGTTGTTTGGATGTTGGCTAATTCTAATACTCTAGTTTTCATAGGAGAAGTATCCTTTATCAAATAATAACATATTTTTATGTTTTAGAAATCCCATTTGGTTCATGGTTAACATCTATTTATGCTTACATTTATTTCTACACAGATACATTTGATATAAGACTTCAAATATGATTTATGCAGTGGAAATAAGAAAATAATTAGAAATGAAAGAAAAAACTTAAAATTGGCACCATTGATAAGCCATAGAAAAATTTATATATTGTTTATTACTACTTAGTAATAGAACAGGTAAATCCTCATATATCTGTGTCACCTTTGGTGACCGACCTCTTAAATGAGAAAAGTATATATGAGGTACTGCTTTCTATTTAAATGTTCTTTTTATTATTTGAATTCAATGAGTAGATGATTGTTATTTAATTTATCAATATAAAAATTATTTTTATCTTCAAGACTTTTTAACATAATCCATGCAATTAAATCAGAAATTGGATTCTAGATATTTTTCAGATGCTACATGATGTATTTCTGATTTGTCTTTAAAGTCCCCAAGTGTTTTATTTATCTTATTTTCAAAATATTTATTATATTTTCTTAAAATATATTTATCTGCTCTTAAAATAATAGGTTTTTGAATAGCTATGTTTTTTATTAATTTTTTAGTTATTTCAATATAAATTTCATTTTTATGTTTTTCAAAATACATTTTTTTGAATTGCTAAGTTCTTTTATCAACATATATTGACAAACTTTTTATTTCAAGATTATTTAAAATGTTTATCATTTCGGTTTTCAGTTTCTTAAAATATTTATTTGCTTTTAGCTCTTTTTTATTTTTTAATTCTTTTTTAAACTTTGTTTTTCTTAATTTAACCATTGATTTTTCTAATTTTTTATATTCTTTTTGGTTTGGAACAATTAAAATGCTTATAACAAAATATTTTGATGGTTTTATCCCTAAATCACCACTTTCATCACAAAATAATAATATTTTCAATTTTTCACTCACTTTTTTTCATTCAAATATTCTTATTAAATATTTTATATAACTTATTATTAATATCTTTTCTATTAAAATTATTATTATCTATTTCGAAATTTTTTTGTTTTAAGATCATAAATATAATTAAGGAAAAAATTTGGTGATTGCAATTTTCCTAATTTTATCTTAATTTTTCAAAAAATCTATTTTAATTATATTAATTTTTTAAATAAATGGTTAGTAATTAATTTTATAAAAAAATATATATTATAATCATTTAGATTAATTTATAACTGAATATTAAAATTTTAAAAAAAATCTTCTTAAAAATTTATTTCCAATACTATATATGAAAAAATATATAAATTAAATTAATAATTATTCTATAAAAAAATATTAAATTCATTAAAAGG
>WRMT01000025.1 GCA_009777005.1 Methanobrevibacter sp.
AAGTTTTTGATTTTTTGAAAAATGAATTGAAATTGAAGAATATACACGCATATACGATGGAATCTGTCTATAAACACGTTTATCTAAATGTACTTTTAATAGGAATACTAATTAGCAAGGGTTACAGCGAAATTGAAGAAATAATAAAGCTAGTTGACTTCACCTAAATCAGACACCTTGTTTCCTTAGAGTTAATGAGTTTTAAAATAAAGATTATTTTATCCTTATAATCAATGAGTTTTAAAATAAAAAAAGTCACGGATTTTCTACTTTTCAAAGCTAAAGTTTTTAAAATAGAGAAAATCACAGATTTTCTACTTTTAAAAGTTAGATTTTTTTAAACAAAGAAAGATATTTTTCATATCCTTCTTTTTTCATATTAGAAACGGGAATAAATCTTAAAGAAGCGGAATTTATGCAAAATCTCTGCCCTCCCATATCTTTTGGTCCGTCATCAAAAACATGTCCTAGATGAGATTTAGCTATTTTACTCTTTAATTCTGTTCTTAACATTCTATAAGATGTATCAATGCTTTCAATTAATATGTCCTTAGCTATTGGTTTGGCAAATGAGGGCCAACCACAAGTAGATTCAAACTTATCCAATGAAGTAAATAAAGGCTCACCACTTACTACATCAACATAAATTCCTTCTTCTTTATGAAAATTATACTTTCCTGAAAATGGTGCTTCAGTAGCATTGTTTTGAGTGATTTCGTATTCTTTTGATGATAATTTTTTTAATCTAGCTTCTTTTTTTTCTGCGAATTTTTCCAATGAACACTCATAAAAATTATAATCATCGACTAATTCCGCAGTACTATTTTCAATTTTTAAAATATCTGAGGGTATCAAACTTAAATCAACATGACAGTATCCTTCAGGATTTTTTTCTAAATATTTTTGATGATATTCTTCAGCTATGTAAAATACATCAATTGGTTCTATTTCTGTAACAATATCTTTCTTATATTTCTTTTGTTCATTTTTAAATACTTTATTGATTATAGCTAAATCTTTTTCATCTGAATAATATATCCCTGTCCTGTATTGTTTTCCAATATCGCCACCCTGCCTATTTAAGGAGGTAGGGTCAATTATTTTAAAAAATTCTTCTAATATTTTTTGAAGGGAGATTATTTCACTATCATATTTGATCTTAACAGTTTCACTGTGACCTGTATCTAAATTACACACTTCTTCATAACTAGGATTTTCATATTTTCCATTTGCATAGCCAACTTTTGTTTCAACAATTCCCTTAATTTTTGAGATATAAGCTTCAATTCCCCAAAAACATCCTCCAGCAAGAAAAATTTCTTTTAAATCATTGTCAAGATTATTTTCTTCATCTGGTTCTTTTTTCATTTTATCTTTATTAATCATTAATATCCCTTATTTATTTTAAAAAATGAAATATATAAATTATTTTTTAAAATTAATTATTAAAAAACTTTATATTTCTTTTAACCACTGATTTTCCTTTTAAAAACAACTTATTAAATCTCTTAATTTAGTATTTTCAAGTTTTGTGTTCCATTATTTGTGCTTAATATCAATGTATCTTATCTTCATGGTTTTTATTTTGTTTTTTAAATTTATAACTTTTTTTTAATAAGAATTTATAAAATATTCATGATCGTTTTTTTTTTAAAATTATTCAATAATTTATTTATTAAATTTTGTTTATAATAATATTGTATCTCAATAGAAGTAATTTTAATATTTAATTTAATTTAATTAAATATAATGGATAATTATTATATTAATCTTAAAAATAGCTTCATAAATTAATAATATTACGATTTTAATAAAATTTTATCATTTATACTTAAATTTAATAATTTTATTTTTTATTAAACATTAATGAAGAATATAATTTAAACAAGCAATTAAACATTAATTATTAATAATATAAGTTTTTAAAAGAATTAAAGATTTTTAAACATTTATAATCAAATTTTTCCATATTTAAAGTTTTTCCTCACTTATTTTCCAATTTCACATCTAAAAATTTAATTAAAGTTGAAACAACATTATTTAAAAATATTACATATTTAGCATTTTTTAAGATTTTTCAAAAATTTCTCAAAAAGAATTCTATCATAATCAGAACCAGAAAACTTTTCTATGATTTTATACATAAATTACATTAAAGATTAAATTTTCATTGAAAATTAGATATTAGTTATCTAGTTTTTTTGAGAAAATATTTTACGCTGGATTCTTTAATACGAGTGAAACATATGAAAAATAAGTTTACTTTAGAAATAAATAATTTTGCACATATTAATAAAGCAAACATTGATATAGGAAAAATCAATGTTGTTACTGGTGAAAATGCTAGTGGAAAATCATCAATAAGTAAACTTTTATACTCTATATTAGCTCCATCATGTGAAGAAGGTGAAAATCTCTTAAATGAATTTATTTTTATTGCTAGTGGAAATGTTTCACAGGATTTAAAACAATACTCCAACATTGATGAAAATATCCTTTCAACCTCTGAAATTTTAAAAGATTTAAGTAATAATTCAATTTCTATTGATGAAAGTATTGAAAAAAACATTATTGAACAATTGTATAAAACTGAAAAAATAGCTAAAGAAAAAATTAAGTCTAAAAAGTTACAGCATTATATTCATGATTTAGCATACTTATTTGAGATATTTCATAATAAGAATTATGAGATTAGGATTAGTGAACTAATATTCCAGTTTTTAATGAATGAATTTGGAAATATGAAAGAAATTTTTTTCAAGTGGAATCATAGTAAAATTAGCATGTATTCCAACGATAACTCTTTTAAAATTAATTTGAATCTGCCTTTAAATGATTTAGAAACTAATTCACTAGAAAATATTGAAAAAAATAATCTGCCTAGTGTTAAAGGAAACCCATTTATTAATGATGTGGTATATGTAGAAACCCCATATATACTAGACTTAGCTTATAATAATCATGATGAATTTTCTTCCCTTAAAAATTCATATTATACTAATCATGTTATAAATGGAAATTTCCTATACCATCAAAAGGCACTTTTAAAAAAATTATATCCGACTTATCAGCAAAAAACACTTAGAAACTCAATTAATTCTGAATTATTAGGGTTATTTGATTTGTTTAGTGGAAATATAAAATATAATGATGATAATAATAAATTTGAATATGTAAATGATAATAATAAGTTTCCAATGGCTCATACAGCTTCAGGAATTAAAACTATTGGTATTTTAAAAATGTTAGTAAAAAATAATTTAGATACTAATAGCTTAATTATCATGGACGAGCCTGAGGTTCACCTACATCCTGAATGGCAAGTAAAATTAGCTAAACTTGTAGTTATATTATCAAAAAAAGCCAACATAATTTTTTATATTAATTCTCACAGTCCTCAGTTTATAGAGGCTATTCAAGCATATTCTAAATATTATGGATTAGAGGAAGAAACTAATTTTTACCTTACAGAGAGAAATATGCAAAATAATAAATTTGATTTTAAAAAAATCCCTAGAAACAATCTTAAAGAAATCCATTCTAAATTAGGGAGAATTTATGAAATAATTGATGAAATTAATGCTGAAAATGATGTTAAAGATTTTTTAGATGAAGGTTGATTTTTTTGGATGATATTCGCTTATTTGATGATTTATTTCAAAGTTTCACATCAAACAATAACTTATATAATACAATAACTGAAATTTCAAAATCTGGCAAACCACATTATATTTCAGCTGTTGAAGATAACACTAAAATTTTTGCAATGGATGAGCTTTCAAAAAAGATTCATAAGTATATCCATAAAAATGATGATGATAAGAATAGACACTCTAGTGTAGATGGTTTTTATTATAGAAAACGTAGAGATGGTAAATTAGATCTACTTTTTATAGAATTTAAAGTTATCAACAATATCAATCAAAATTATAGAAGAATTTTAAAAGAAAAAATTAGACCTAGTCTCAGATTGAAGTCTTTAGAATCATTAAATTGCATATTACCTCATTTGATTTTTCAAAATTGTAGTGAAGAAATAAGTAAAAATTTAAATAAGCTAATTTTTGATTCTAAAAAATATTATTTTTGTGTTATTCTTAACCCAAATATAAGTGAAACTAATGCACAAGCTATTATAAACTCTGATTATGTTGATATTGAAAGATTATCTCCTTTTCCCTTTGATAAAGTTTACTTAAAATCTCCTAAAAAATTTAAAACTTTTTTTACAAAGATTGTTCAAAGTTCAGAATAATTTTCCTTTTGATAAAACCAGTATTAGATTAGATGCCAGTATTAGATTAGATACCAGTAATAAATTAGATACAGTATTAGATTAGATTTTTTCTAAAAAACTTGATTAAAATGTTTATTGTAACAACACCAATGTGCAAAGAAATATTAAAATTAGCTAAAATTAAAGATTTTAAGGTAAATGTTAAAGTAGATAATGAAAAAGCGGACTTAGCTATTTTATTATCTGAAAATAAAACTAAATTACCCTCATTAGCTATTAAACTTAATACTTTCTCTCAAATAAAAGAAAGCATAAGAAAAGTTTCAAAGTATAATGAAGATAAGGCAGTAGCTACTGACTTAGAAAATATTTTAGATAATCTGTATAATAATTTTGATGTAGCTAATAGATGGTCTGACGAGCACAAAAGAAACAAGCTACAAACGATTAATTCACAAATCAAAGTTAAAGTTTACTCCAAGTTTATTAAAGATATTGTTGAAGATATGGGTTTTAATATAGTAAATCAAAACCCAGATTATGTTATCTTTCCAGATTATTTACAACTAAAAATAGATGAAGATGCTGATTATGTTCTTGTTGAATTGCCAACCCATAAAAATGCACCATTAAATCCAATTAAAAGAGCAGAAATTAGGTATTCTATTTTAGAAAAAATCTCTCATAACATAAAAAACTTTAAATTATAGAATAATTCTTAAAAAAAGAGTATTTAGAAGAAACCTTACATATGGGGTTATGATATTTTTTAGGTCTCTTCTAATGGTCATGATTAAAGTCTTAAGGAAATCCGAAGTGGGTATTTTTTAAAAAAGACATCCTTAAAAAAATCATAACCTATGCTTAGTTTGGATATAAACAGTTATAAATGTTGTTACACATTAAAAAAGAATAAAAAATATAATGAACAGTCGCTAGATTAATTTATTCCTTTTTTTGAGAAATTCCATGATAAAATTTAATTTTTTGATAAAAATGGACTTTTTGTATTTGTAATTATGAAAAAATTGTATATTTACCAAAATTTACTTTTAAAAAACTGTAATATTCTAATTTAAGAGAGGGATTATAATTTATTTTCTAAATAATTTATTTGTACAATATCTTTATTTTTTGTAGTCGTTTTTTACTTATCTAACAGTTTGATGCTTATAAAATAGTTTTGTATTTTTCTAATAGTTTTTTTCATTTTTTTTTTAAAACTTTACTTTGGTGATTGTTTGAATTTTTTGCAATTGTTCTGTATTTCTGGAATAGTTTTACAGTTTAACAATGGTTTTGTGTTTTTGTGATTGTTTTGTGTTTTTGCAATTATTTCATATTTATTTAATAGTTTTGTGTTTGTGGTATTGTTTTATTTTTTTACAATTGTTTCATATTTTTTTAATAGTTTTGTGTTTTCATGATTGTTTTGTTTATTTACAATAGTTTTGTGTTTTTGTAATTGTTTTGTTTATTTACAATAGTTTTGTGTTTTTGTAATTGTTTTGTTTATTTACAATAGTTTTGTGTTTTTGTAATTGTTTTGTTTATTTAAAATAGTTTTGTGTTTTTGTGATTGTTTTGTATATTTGCAATAGTTTCATTGCAATTTGAAGTTTTGATAATATCCTTTAAAAAAAAGTTTTTAGAAATAATGATTTTAGAAATTATATTTTTCATTTATTTTATTAATTAAATGGATTATAATTTATTTTTTCTTAAAGATAAATATATAAATTATTATTTTATAAATTAAAAGAACTATTATTTGATTTTTTAAAAATAAATTAATATTTTACTAATTATTAATTAAAATATTTTCTTTTAAGACAAAAAAGAAGAATTAAAAACTTTATTGATATTAGTACATTAATTTTTAAATATTTTTATAAAGATTTTTAAAAAATTTTATTAATTATTAATTTTAAATTTATAAAATAATTAATTATCAATATTATTAATTATTAAATTAAAATAATAAAATAAAAATTAGTATTGAATTATAATTTTATATTGAATCATAATTTATTAACTCAAATTATTTATTTCAATGTGTAAATAACTTGATAATTTCATATTTAATTATTTAAAAATTTTTAAATTAAGTTTAAAAATAGCTAATGACAGAATTATTATCTTGTAAAGCTTCATTATGCTGCAGGAGATGACAAATGTATGAAACTTTAACATATTCTGGTGGAATCCACAAAAGTGAAGAGATGAAAGAACTAATTGAAGACTTAGGTGGATTTGTTCTTCAAGAAAATATATTGCAGATGGACTTAATTTTAAATATGGCTGTTCCCATCAATGACGTTGATAGAATTAATGAGAAAGCTAAAGAACTATTGGGTAAAATATCTGCTGCACCTATGGCAGGTACAGAAATAGCTATTGTTTCTCCAACACTTGCAAGGCATCATTTACCTCACGCTGCTTGTGATATATCTGAATATTTGCGGAGATATGGAGCTAAAGATAATATGGTTGGTCTTGCTCGTGGTGCAGGTAAAGGAACAGCTGGAATAACTGAATATGAAAAAAAACTTATTGAAGAACATGATTTAGCTATTTATGCATTAGGTAGCTTTAAACAATGTATTATTGATAAAGCTTTCTTATTCGATGATATTGATATTCCAGTAATTGTTACTGGGGCTCCTGAAATTGATTTAAATGATCTTCCTGGTGCAAATGCTTATGTTAGCGGGCTTGGAAGAATTCCCCGACGATTAAAAAGAGGGGAAAATATAAGGGCTTTGAGAAACCTCGTTGAAGTTGTTGAAAATACATTGGATCAAAAAAGAAGATCTATGGCTTCAGATCCTCCATTAGCTCCTTCAATATTAATTAAAAATCAAATTGAAAATCAAATTTCATTGATCACTGGTCTTATATCTCCAACTCCAGTTACGAGTCAATTAGATGGGCTGAGAATTAAACTTGATTATGATAAGTACCATGAAAAAATAGAAAATGTTGAAATAAATGATAAAAAACTTAAAGACATAGCTGAAATTAAAAAATCATTTATGTATGACTATATTTTAGTTAAGCTACTTAATGAAAGTTCTATAATATAATTACATGATTTAATTTTTAGCTAAACTACTTAAATGAGATAAGCTAATCTATTACCTAATATTTAATTTATTATCCTTTGATTTCTATTTTAAAATAAAATTTCTATTAATTCATTATTTTATTTATTTGAAAAACTTTTTTATTTTTTCATTTAGAAAAACGAAGTTTTTATTTATTTTATTTATAATTATTAAAATTTTTTTAAATTATATTTTTAAATTTTTTCAAGTAAAATTTATATTATTAATAGAATATATTTATAAAATATTTTTTTCAAAATAAATTATCTAAATAATTATTAGCTGTTTAGAATTTTTCTTTAAATCATTTTACTTAATATTAATTACAGATAAAATTTTTATTAATCATCATAAAAATCTTTAAAGTGAATTTAATAGGATTTAAAGGATTATAATTAAAAAACATTTTTTATAAATATTAAAAAAATTTAGTAAGTATATAATTTAACTTTTTACTTAAATAATTATCAACATACTTAAACATTATCAATATAATCTCTGAGGTATTTATTTGAATTTTATAAAATGGCGTCTTTTAATGGTTGGATTTTTCCCAAACATTCTATACACTGTTTTTTTATATTTTTTAATAGGAGCAATAGCTAATTTATTTAATGAGATTAGTTTTTACTATCAAATTTCAATTCCAATCTTCATTGGAGCTTTTACTCTCATTCCAATAGCTATTGAACTTAAAAAATCCAACTTCATCACTCGTTCAATGATGGAAATAGCTGAAATCACAAAATGGGTTTTTTTAATGTATGGTTTTTTAACTTTAGCTATTTACCTCATAGAAATAGCTATTAAAATTCCCAATGAAATCATTACTTTATTGTTTTTAACTATAGTTCCTATTTTAGCTATTTATGCATATATTAAAGGACATAAAATTAAAATAAAATCACATGAATTAAAAATAGCTAATTTGAAAGAGAAAATTGAATTAATTCATATTTCGGATCTTCATATTGGATCTATAAGAAATAAAAGATTGCTTAAAAATATTGTAGCTAAGATAAACTCAACTAATGCTGATTTAGTAATAATATCTGGAGATTTAGCTGATGGAACTTGCCCAATTGATGATAATTCTTTTTTAGCTTTTAAAGACTCTAAAGTACCAATAGTATTTACTCCTGGAAATCATGATTTTTACCCCGGGATTGAAAATGTTATTAGTGGAGCTAAAGTAGCTAATGTTAAGGTTTTATTTAATGAAATATTTAATTTCAAAGGATTACAGATTATTGGTCTTCCTTTTAGCTTTGAAGAAACCACGACTTATGGAAAAACAACAGTGGATAATATAAGTTTAAATGATTTTAATCCAAATCTACCAACGGTGTTAGTTAATCATGTTCCAACAAATTGGACTATTTTTTCTAAATTAGGTGTTGATCTTCAGTTATCTGGTCATACTCATGGTGGACAGTTTTATCCAATGGTTTGGCTAGTTAAATTAGTTTTTCCCTATTTAAAAGGACTTTTTGAAAATGATGGGAAGTATCTTTGTGTAACATCTGGAATAGGAACTTTAGGTCCTCCAATGAGATGGGGTAGCGACAGTGAAATGATTTTACTTAAATTAAGTAGCTTGAAACAATAGCTAATTAATATCACTATATTTGAAAAATAGATAATAGTTACTTATTTTGTTTCAATCGTTTTAATTTTTCAAACCAGTGTGTCAATTTAAGAATTTTTTTTAAAAAAACAGTATTAAGTTCTTTTTGTTTTTAATATTTTTTTTTTTTAAATATTTTTATTATTAAGAAAATAAAAAATTTTATCTCTTCTAAGTATAAAATTAAAGAATATAATTATTTATTTTAAAAATAGCCACTTCTTAAAACTTTTTTTGGACTATAATTAAAATTGTTTTTTCATTCCAAAGAAGTTTATAGCTTCAACTAATTCCCTAAATAATTCTAGTTCTTGCTCTATAACATTTTCTTCGGTTAATGTTCCACTCATTTCTCCATCAACACTTAATTTTTCTGGACCTCTTCCAACTAATCTATCTACTCCATCACTACTGAAGATTTTTTCAGCATCTATTTGATGAATGAAAGATCTTCCAGGAATGATAACAGACTCTTTGACTTCAGATAAGTCAATAGCTTCTAAATCTTCTTTAGTTATTAGACAAGCTATGTCTTTTTCACAAGACACAACATTAACGTTTTCACTAACTCCAATTTTTTCTAAAATATTAGCTATATGTGGTGCAGCTATTTTAGAAGAGATTAATGTAGCTTCTCCAGTAACTTCTTGAATAAATTGTAAGTAAATTTCATTTTCATCCTTAGCTATTGCAAATGGAGCGTTTGTTTCGGGATCACAAACTGGAGTTCCTGTAACTCTAAAATTAAACTCTGAATTAATGTCTTTAACTAATTGACCAAACTCTTCTAAGCTTTGAGTTTCAAAATCTTTTATTATTGGTTCGTTTTTTAATATTAGTCCTTCTTTTGCAGTATTAGCAAATCTCATTAAAATTAGTGCTTTAGCTCCCCAGTCTTCCAGTGTAGCACAAGTTGATCTTAAAACTTCTCCATCATTTACTCCAGGAACTATAACATTAGCTACATGAAGGTCGGTATTTTCACCAAATTGTTGGGCGGCTTTTAAAGATTCTTCTGGCTCAGGGTCTTTCATCCATTCTTTCCTTAAATTTGCATCTGCTGCAAATAATGTGAAAGTTACTTCATTTACACCATTATTTATCAATCTTGTAGCTATTTCACTATCATCAATTCCTTTTCCACTAGTGTATCCAAGGTGTATTGGAAGTCCAAATTCATGTATTGTTCCAGTTAATTCTTCTAAGTGAGGGTAACAGCTTACATCACCTCCTCCACTAATATTAATTTTTAGATTTTTATCTGGTGGATTCATCATCATTAGAGTTTGCTGAACCTCACTCATTACAGCAAAAGGTAATTTAAATTCATTAGTTGTTTCTGTCACTCCTTCACTACATCTCGGACAACCTATTTTCCCAGATGGACAATCTTTACAACCTAATGGCTCAATTTCTTTAACTTTCCTAAAATAACAGTATTTACAAAATCCTCTACAATCTTTTCCTGGGATTCCACCAACATCAGCTACTATTTGCATGACTATTTTTTTCTCACTTATCATATAAAAAAAGTATTATTCTATCCTGAAATTTTAAAAAGTTATCACGAAATTTTAAAAAGTTATCACTTTTCATGTTTATTTTTTTTCATGATTATGATTTAAAGATTTATTAAGAATTCACCCTATCAAAACTTCACATCTAATTAAATATTCATTAAAAATAAAAAGAATGATAAGTAAATTTTTAATATATTCAATTATTATTAATTTTTAATATATTATTATTTTGAAGAATTTATTCCATCCCCAAAAACTTTTAAGAAGTATTTAACAAGTTTCAAATTTAGAAGCAATAATCTTATTATTAAAATTTATTAATTTTATTTATTATTTATTATTTTTTTATTAATTTTCATTGTAAATTTTTAGAAATTGATTATATATTTATTTAATAATTATAATTATTTTTAAGATAAAATAAATAAAAAATAAGTATTTTTTTAAGAATTATTATGAATATAAAAACTAAAATAACAATTTAATCTTTTTATAAAATAATTTAATTTTTTTATAAAAATTTTTAAAAACTTTTTTTAAAATGTAAATATCAACAAAAATTTATATGGCTTTTCACAAATTTAAACAAAAAATTTTCTAAATATTTCATTCAAAGTAGAACACTAAATGTTATTACTTTTTTTCATTAAAAATAATATTTAATTTTCACGATTCATAAGAAATTATTTTAATAAATTAGTTTATTGTTTCTATATTAACTAAATTTCTTAATAATTTATATTATTTGTTTAATCAAACAATACAAAAATTAGCTAAAGTTTTCAAATAATATTAACGCCGTTAATTTCAATGATTTACTATTTTATTCAGTTATTATATTTTTAAATGAGATAATAATCATCATTTTCATATAGTTTAAATTTTAAAAGATTATAATAATGATACTCATTAAAAAAAGCCATTTTCGGAATATGGAAAAGTATTATTTTAAACACCTTAAATCTTAATATTTACACCTTATGTTCTCCTTTATAAGCTTTACTAATTGAATTTAAAGAGAAAGTTTATAATATATATTTATCAGAATAAAATTTGTATACCAAATAGTATGCTATTGCAGAAAACTGCGATACTTCTTGCTCAATACAGGCTTAAAAATGACCGTTTGTATTGTTATGGTATATTTGTAACTATATTTAGTTAGGAGGGAAAAAATGGCAAAGTTTGATGACAAAGTCGATTTGTACGACGATAGAGGATCATTAGTAGAATCTAGTGTACCTATCGAAGCCTTAAGCCCACTACGGAACCCTGCTATAAAAAGCATCGTTAAAGGTGTTAAAAGGACCGTAGCTGTAAATTTAGAAGGTATAGAAAATGCTTTAAAGAATGCAACAGTCGGTGGACCTGCTTGTAAGATCTTAGGAAGAGAAATGGATCTTAATATTACTGGCAGTGCTGATTCTATTGCAGCAGCATTAAAAGAAATGATTCAAGTAACTGAAGACGACGACACTGTTGTAAAGCTTCTTTCAGGCGGTAAAAGGATTTTAGTCCAAGTACCTACTGCAAGATTAGATTCTGCTGCAGAATATTCTGTAACATCATTAGCTACAGCAACTGCACTGGTACAAGCAATTATTAAAGAATTCGATGTTAGTATGTATGATGCTAACATGGTAAAAGCTGCAATTTTAGGAAGATACCCACAATCTGTTGAATTTATGGGTGGAAACATAGCAACTATGTTAGATATTCCGCAAAAACTTGAAGGACCAGGTTATGCATTAAGGAATATTATGGCTAACCATGTAGCTGCTGCTACTTTAAAAAACAGTTTACAAGGTACTGCACTTTCAAGTATTTTAGAACAATCTGCAATGTTTGAAATGGGCGATGCTGTAGGAGCATTTGAAAGAATGCACTTATTAGGATTAGCTTACCAAGGAATGAACGCAGACAATATGGTTTTAGGTTTAGTTCAAGACAATGCTAAAGATGGAACTGTTGGATCTGTAATGAACGGAACTATCGCAAGAGCTACTGATGATGGTGTTGTAAGTGTAGAAAAAGATTTGAACGGATTCAGTCTTTATGACACAAATGACTTAGCTAAGTGGAACGCTTATGCTGCTGCTGGACTTACTGCTGCTTGTATGGTTAACTTAGGTGCTGCAAGAGCTGCACAAGGTGTACCATCAACCATATTGTACTTCAACGATTCTCTTGAATTTGCAACTGGTCTTCCAAGCGTAGACTTTGGTCGAGCTGAAGGTGTAGCTGTAGGATTCTCTTTCTTCAGTCACTCTATTTACGGTGGTGGAGGCCCTGGTCTCTTTAATGGTAATCACGTTGTTACAAGACACAGTAAAGGATTCTGTATCCCTTGTGTTGTTGCTGGAATGTGTTTAGATGCAGGTACTCAACTTTTCTCACCTGAATCTACTTCTGGATTAATTAAAGAAGTATTCAGTGATGTAGACGAATTCAGAGAGCCACTAAAATATGTTGTGGAGGCAGCCGCTGATATAAAAGGCGACATCTAATCTTTTCATAAATTAACTGAAAATCATGTATTACATTAGCTGTATTAGTATTATATTGCTGTAATAAATATTGCAATTGTAATAATCCTATTATATTGCTTAATAATTTTATTACTCTGTTATTACTTACAAAAGATGTATTGCATTTATTCAATTAATTAAAATCTAATTTAAATGGGGCTTATTATAAATGGATATTGAAGTATTTCCACATCGAGTATTAGGAACTGATACAACTGAAAAGTTGTTAAATGGTATTGAATGTATAGAAGATGTTAAAAAAACTGTTATACAAGGACCAAGACTTCCTCCCGAAGACCCTAATGAAAATCCACGTTATGCCGAAAGGAGAAAAATTACTGTCAACGGTAAAGAAATCGAGCTTAAAGTGAAAACTGGTCGTATTTTTGTTGAAATATCAAATGAATCAACTATTGATGAAATAAAAGGAATTTGTACTAAATACATTCCTTTTGGATTTGATATAAATATTGGAAAATACATCAGAACTCAGAAAACTGTGTCTGATAATATAAAATATGGAGATGCAGATGTTCCTGATGAATTAGTTGGAATGACTGATCCTTCAGCAAAACTCGCAGATAGATTAACATTTATCGAAAAGAACAAAAAGGAATAATAATGATTGGAAGATGCACTCACGTTGTTGATTGTCGTGAAACAATGGGACTTGGCGAAGGTGGAGGCATTGCTCAAAGAGGTACTTTTGCTGAATGTGGTTCAGGTGCATTGGCAGTAGCTATGTCACCAGGTAGAAGACACATTACAAAGCCTGTTTGTGAAATAACTTTTGCTCTTCGTGAAGCTAATGTTTTAACAAGTACAATGATATTGAATGCTGGTGCTGGAACTCCTACTGATGCTCCCGGTGCAAGTGGTGGATTCGGTTTAACTGACAAAGAGATTAAGCAGATGAAACAATTTAAATTGCTTGTTGTGCATTTAGGAGGAGTTAAAAATCATATCGTTTATAAGGCAAGGTTAATTTTAAGAAATGTTAATAAGCCTTGTGTTATTATTTGCGAATATCCAGTTGATTTTGAAGATTTTGCTAAAATTGGTGTTAAAACTTCTAAAGTCATGCCTATTGAAGTAAAATCTAAAGGTAAAATTGTTAATATTGTTAGTGGTATTATTAGGGGAGAAACATGTTCCCAAGAAAAATTAGATGAAATTATTAGAAAAGTTAAGATCTCATTAGGAGGTGCATGATTTATGGCACAATATTATCCAGGAACTTCTCAGGTAGCTCAAAATAGAAGAAATTTTTCAGACCCAGATTACAAGTTAGAAAAACTAAGAGAAATATCTGATGAAGACGTAGTAAAAGTATTAGGTCACAGAGCTCCAGGTGAAGAATATAAGAGTGTTCACCCACCATTAGATGAAATGGACGAGCCAGATGACTATGTAAGAGAATTAGTAGACCCAATCGATGGTGCAAAAGCAGGGGATAGGATAAGATATATTCAATTCACTGATTCAATGTACTTTGCTCCAGCTCACCCATTCATAAGATCCAGATCATACCTAAACAGATTCAGAGGAGTCGACGCAGGTACATTATCTGGAAGACAAATTATTGAAGCAAGAGAAAGAGACCTTGAAAAGATTTCTAAAGAACTTTTAGAAACCGAATACTTTGACCCAGCAAGATCTGGAATTAGAGGTAAAACAGTTCACGGTCACTCTTTAAGACTCGACGAAGACGGTATGATGTTTGATATGTTAAGAAGACAAATATTAAACAAAGATACTGGAAAAGTTGAATCTGTTAAAGATCAAATTGGAAGAGAGCTTGATGAACCTGTCGTACTCGGTGAACCATTAGATGAAGAAACTTTAATGAAGAAAACCACTATTTACAGAGTAGATGGTGAAGCTTATAAGGACGATAAAGACGCTGTTGAAGTATTACACAAAATACACGTCTCAAGATCCCAAGGAGGATTTTGTCCTGAATAAAAGGAGTGTTGATTTATATGGCTAATAAAAAGTTCATAGATGCATTAAATAAAAAATTTAAAGAAGCTCCTGAAGAAAAAACCACCACATATTATACATATGGCGGATGGACACAATCTGAAAGGAAAACTGAATTCGTTAATGCAGGTAAAGAAGTGGCTAAAAAAAGAGGAATTCCTCAATATAGCCCAGATGTAGGTACTCCACTTGGACAAAGAGCATTAATGCCTTACCAAGCATCCTCAACTGACACTTATGTTGAAGGTGACGATTTCCATTTCGTAAATAATGCTGCTATCCAACAAATGTGGGATGACATTCGAAGAACTGTTATTGTAGGATTAAATACTGCACATAATGTTATTGAAAAAAGGTTAGGTATGGAAGTAACTCCTGAAACTATTATGGAGTACTTAGAAACTGTAAACCACGCTATGCCTGGTGCAGCTGTTGTACAAGAGCACATGGTTGAAACTCACCCATCTTTAGTAGCTGACAGTTATGTGAAAATATTCACTGGTGATGATGAATTAGCAGATGAAATTGATAGTGCATTTGTTTTAGACATCAATAAAGAGTTCCCTGCTGAACAAGCTGCTGCTTTAAAAGCTGAAGTTGGAGACAAAATTTGGCAAATTGTTAGAATTCCTACAATCGTAAGTAGAGTTTGTGATGGAGGTACCACTTCCCGTTGGTCTGCAATGCAAATTGGTATGTCAATGATTTCCGCATACAATCAATGTGCTGGTGAAGCAGCTACTGGGGACTTTGCATACGCTTCCAAGCATGCAGAAGTTATCCATATGGGTACTTACTTGCCAGTTAGAAGAGCAAGAGCTGAAAACGAGCCTGGTGGAGTTGCTTTTGGTTTCTTAGCTGATATTTGTCAAGGTACAAGAGTTAGTCCTGATGACCCTGTTAACTCTGCTCTTGAAGTAGTAGCTATGGGTGCTGCATTATACGATCAGATTTGGTTAGGTTCCTACATGTCTGGTGGTGTCGGATTTACTCAATACGCAACCGCTGCTTACACTGATAATGTTCTCGATGACTTCTGTTACTATGGTAAAGAATATGTCGAAGACAAATTTGGATTATGTGAAGCTCCAAACAACATGGACACTGTTCTCGATTTTGGTTCTGAAGTAACTTTCTACGGATTAGAACAATACGAAGAATACCCAGCTTTACTTGAAACTCAATTCGGCGGTTCTCAAAGAGCTTCTGTAGTTTCTGCAGCAGCTGGTATTTCAACCGCTTTTGCTACTGGAAACTCACAAACTGGTTTAAGTGCATGGTACTTATCTATGTACTTACACAAAGAACAACACGCAAGATTAGGATTCTATGGTTACGACTTGCAAGATCAATGTGGTGCATCCAACGTATTCTCTATAAGAGCAGACGAAGGATTACCTGTTGAAATGAGAGGACCAAACTATCCTAACTATGCAATGAACGTAGGACACCAAGGAGAATACGCAGGTATTTCCCAAGCTCCTCATTCAGCTCGTGGAGACGCATTTGCATTCAACCCATTAATT
>WRMT01000026.1 GCA_009777005.1 Methanobrevibacter sp.
TATGTTCAAGATATGAGTTGTCCTGTACATCATATTGCCGCAGGAGAAAAGTTACATAATGCATACGAACTAAAACCCGACGCTTTTGGTATTTCTGCATGTTCTGATACTTCTTGTCCCTCTTTTACTGAGGTTAACAGTAAAATTTCAGCACAAAACACAGTATTGAATGGAATAACAACAGCTAATGGATCTGTTTTCACCAGTCAATCTTTTAAAAATCACATTTTAAATAGATATAATGGTTGGTTAAATGACTACAATGCATGGTTAAAAAACCCTAGTACAGGTAACACATCGAAAATAAAAACTCGTTTGTTAGAAGATCTTGCATTTGCTTGTTGTGTTTCAAAAAGATTTTGGAAAGGGAATAACCTGAATTTTTGGTTTAAATAACCTTCCCAATTTCTTTTATTTTTTTAAATAAAGAGTATTAACGAAAAAAAAAAAAACCAAAAAAGGAAGAGTTAGTGAAATGGAGAAGAGATTTTACCTTCTAAATTTAAAAACATTATTTTTCTTATTTATTTCTTTAATTTTGTTATAATAATCTACTTTCACAGTTTTCCAGCTATAATTTATATATTTCTTTGCTAAGGTAATTTTAACCGTGACCTTGTTTTTCACCCAAGGCTCTTCACTATGCTCTTGTGGAATGAATGGTCTTATAGATTTAACATGTGCTTTAAAAAGTACTTTACCAATCTTTAAACCTATTTGTGTTGGTTTAGATGTTGAATTACCTATATTACTAATAGCTATGTAGCATGTTCTTCCAGAAATAACAGCTTTATTGACTTTTAAGTCTGGTAAGTATCTAATACTTTTTGATAAACCTTTTCGTGCGAAAAGAGAAGAATTCGTTATTTTAACTGCATCAGATATCTTAACAGCATAACCCTTCTTTGATGAGATTTTACTTCGATGTATATGGCCTTCACCATATTTAATACTAATTCCATCGGATTTCGAACCGTTGACAGATATTGTACTGTTTATTATGTTCCCTTTCCATACTGTTACTTCCACACCATTTAATTCTGAAATAATCGTGCTATTTATCATATTACCAAACCAATTATCCACAGTATGAAGTGATATTATTCTATTAGTTATTCCTTCTTTTGCATTTATTTTTGAATTAATTATATTTCCTTTCCAATTAAAAGCTATAATTCCCTGTGATTTTGAATTGATAGTGCAATTAACAATATTTCCTTCACGAATACCGATACTTGAACCATGAATAAGATTAGTATTAATCACAGTATTTTTAATATCAACACGAGATTTATAATCCCCAGATATAGTAGTCCCAAATTCACCATCACTAGGAAATTTCATTTTCCCATTACCATTGTGATTTAATGTTAAACCAGAGAAAACAACATTCTTACCAGTCACATAAAACATTTCCCACATATCATCTTCTTGAATGAAATTGATATTAGTGTTCTTATAACTTTGGATTTTAATAGATTTAGTAATATTTAATCTATCATTAAGATTATAACTACTTGAATTGAAAATTAAATTATCCCCACTATTAGCTTCATTTTTCATCCAATCCACAATATTTTTCTGGTTTGTACCTTCATTAACATAATAATTAGCTGATGAAACTGAACTAATCATCATGAATAAAGAAACCAAAAAAAATAAAATTATTAAAATTTTTCTATAATAAAACATTTTCTACTTCCTATTTATTTTTTACATGTTTCCCTTTTATAATAATATATATGTTTCATATATAGCTATAAACCTTTTTAATCCATTATTAATGAGAAAAAAATATGAAAATCGATAATAATGCTTTAACCATAATTGACATTATAATTGTTGTAATTATAGCAATAATAGATAAATAAAAGCATATAAAATGAAATAGTGATAGGACTTGTAACAGTAGGTTTTATCTGGATAGAAAAATAGATAAGATATTTGATAAAGTCACAAACTATTGAAAATGAATATGTCCTAAGAATAAGATAAATATTAGAAAATAAAGCTGATTTTTCTAGTTATGAAAGAAGGTAAGGCAATGATATTAAAAATAATAATGAAGAGGTTTAATTATATTTACTAACAAATTTTGAAATTCAAGATTTTCACAAAAAAAAAAAAACAGAATAAAAACCCCATTTCATGAAAAATTTTCCTGTTATCTCTCAATGATAACAGCATTTACTTCCTTCAATATCCTCTACCTTCTGAAAAATTAGGCTTCATTTACAAACAATTTACTTAATAATAACGAATTGGATAAGACTCGTTGAATCGTGGGGGAGATTTGTATGATCCAAATTTTGGATAACCTATGGCAGCCATTATACTACTTCTTACAATCTTTATTTGCTTTTTATTTCCAATTATAATAGTAGTATGCCTATATGGTCGCACTATACTACGATAAATCATGAATTTACCACTCTTTATCCGTAATGTAGGTCGACGATCATCTATAAATATGCTCTGAACAGTGCGTAATCTACTTTTGAAAATAGTTCCATTATAATAATCAGCATCAATTGCACTATGCTGTACTGTAATATTCGATCTTATGATGTTTCCTCTCCATCTAACAGGAGTCATATAATTCACAGATACACCACCGTGTCCACTTAGTTTAGAATCGTATAGGTGCCCTATCCATCGTGGAGAGTTAATACAAACAAAAAACTCTGATTTTATACTGGAATTTTTAATATTACCTCGCATATTAAAATCAATACCAACAAATGCTGTAGAAATCCTACAATTTCTCATATTAAAATTTATATATGAATTCTCCCTAGTAGACGAGCTAATAGTACTCAAATATTTCCATCTTTTTGTATCAAGAAGACTACTATAAAAATCATCGTCCCAATGACTAGTATAGGTCCTATGTATCATTGATAAACCCATGATGTTAACAGCACTAGTTCTGATATCTATCATGGTTTTGTTATCATCAAAAAACAGTATGGTATTTTGACGACTGCCAATAACAATAGACTTAGTAATCACCAACGTGTCATTTAATCTATATGAAGGACCATTAAATATTAATCTATCTCCGTTTTCTGCAGTATTATTCATCCAATTATGTATATCATCTAAGCTAGTGTTTTTATGAACATTAAAGTCAGCTGCAGATACATGACCCACAACTAAAAAAAGTGATATCAACAACAAAAATATAAAAAATATTCTCTTTTTCCCTATCATAACTTAATCACCAAGATCCCATAACTCCCCCTTAATCACCATATAATAATTGTAGACTATTATAAATAAATAATACTATCCAAAACTAATACTGTCAACTTTATGATTTCAATGTTTTATCTTCTCTAATTTCCCCCATATTTACAATAAAAAAACTTCCAATAATACAGAAAAAATAAGACACTGTACGTTTCACGAGTTCTACATATTATGTTTTTGCACAAAAAATCACTAATTTAATTCCAATTAAGATTCACATGACTTTGAAAGGTTCAACCAGTTGTACTTGAAAGTGCCTTCTTCGGCACTGCCAAAATCAACTGGTTGGGCTATTCAAAATTCTGTGAATTGTAAGTTGGATTAAATTTAACGATTTTTTCACAAAAATCTAATGCATGAAACCAGTGAAAATTGGCAGTGCCGATTCTTCTTTCATTACAAAATTTTTGAAATAAATGAAACATAATAACTACGTCAAATTTGTAAATAAAATCCTGTATCTACTTTAATAAATTTTTCAAAGTCAAAAATTTGAAAAATAAGATAAGATTAGAAAAATTTACAATCCCCTCTTTTTTGTTCCCTTTTCATATTTACTAAATATTTCTACTTTTGCTTTTTCACTTTTAAAATCCACTTTCTTACTTTTACTCGATTAAAACACTTTTATTTTTTATTTTACACCTTATAAAGCTATTATTTAAATATTAAAAAATTATAATAAATTTATCTCAAGATAAAGATGAAATAAATGCTAAAGCATGAAAATTAGTAAATTTATCTTTAGATTGAGAAAAATTAATAAAAAAAAATATGGAGTTGAAAAATTTATGAAAAATAAACATAAAGGAATATTAGTAATGAAATTCTTGTTAATATTTTGTTGGGCATTTATAGGACATCACATACTTAATAAATACGCATTTGATCAACTATTAAAACCTACTGCAAGAAACAAATTTTCAGAAACTACTGCCAGAAGAAACATGATGATACAAAGTAAAGACAGTGCCAAATGTACTGGTAATGGAGAATTTTGGTGTGATCCAGACAACAGAAGAGATGAAAAGAATATCAACCCTAATCACATGTCTGATACTTCTACTTCATTAAACTTACAACATGATCGAGTTGTAAGTTCTCTTGCAAAAGCTAGAGAATACTGGGAACAAAGCAAATTTAATGAAGCTTCATACGCTGTAGGTTATGCATTACATTATTTCCAAGATGCACTCTGCCCCCCACATATAGGAGGAATAAAAGATAGTGAACATTTTGCATATGAAGGAGTTGATAAATTTAAGGATGATTGGTCTAAAAAATACAATATAACTTGCACAGACCACGGTAATTGTTCTGGTTATACTGAAGCTGTTTCCAATGTAAGCTACATTGATGATTTAATAAAAAGCACTAATTACGATAATAAAACAGGAAAAAATATTTTAACTGATCCAACTGTAAACAATTATCTCAAAAACACAAGATGGAATAATCATTGGAAAGCTGCAAAAACTGATGCTGAAAAAAGAAAAGCATTATTATGGGACTTAGGTTATGTAATGGCAATTCAAAAAAGATATCTAAAAGGATCTTACTTCTTTACATAAAAAAAACAAACTTATTCCCTCAAATTTTATTTTTTTTTATTTATTTTTAAAGTAGATAAATTTATGGAATTTAAACCAAAAAACATGCCAATAATAATGCCATTTACTATATGTTCCATATAATCTATAAACCTTTGTAATCAATATTAAGGAGAAAAAAATGAAAATCGATAATAATACCTTAGCCATAATTGGCATTATAATTGTTGTGATTATAGCAATAATAGCTGCAACAAAAACACATAATAATGAAATAGCTACTGGACTATTAACACTAGGTTCCACAGCAATAGGTGGAGTAATAGGATATTTAGCTAAGTCACAAACTTTTGAAAATGGATTAATTGGCGAAAAGATTGATGTGTTAAAAAATAATGTAGATGTTCCTTGTGACGAGAAAATTTCTAATAATACTGACGAAGATATTAAAAATATGTATGAAGGTGCTTAATCTTGTTTAAACGAAAATTACAGGTAAGCAAATTTTTAAAACAAATTAGATAGATTACAAAGAAACGTAAAAAAAAAAAAAAAACTTGCTGAAAAAAATATTTATTTGTTTTCATATGCTCTTTCATTTTTTATATATATAATTAAACATATATTCCTTCTTTTGAATATTCACAGGTGGTGTTATTGTGTTAGAAGATAAAATTTTAGGTGTTTTTGAGGGCGATAATGGTCTTTTTAAAGATAAAGAAGTTTTTGACGTGCACCATATTCCAGAAAAGTTTCTTTTTCGCGACCAACAAATGAAAACACTTGCAAGTAACATTAAACCCGCATTCAATGGTGGAGGACCCGTACATACGGTTATTCTTGGAGATCACGCCACGGGAAAAACAACAGCAATGAAAAAACTTTTCGAAATCATTGAAACGATTGAACCCCGAATAATTCCAGTTTATATTAATTGTAAAACCTATAATACTAAATTTAAAATATATTCCATTATTTTTGAGAAAGTTTTTAAAGTGGAATCTCTTAAAAGAGGAACAAGTGCAGCAATACTATTTGATAAAATCATGAAAGGACTGAAACAAAAAAAACAGATATTAATTGTGGTTTTAGATGATGTTAATTATTTACTTGAAGATAATAAAGGTCAAGAATTGTTTTATGAACTGACAAGAGCATATGAAATGTTTAAAGTGAAAATTGGAATTTATCCTATTTTGACAGGTATGGAATTTCGATACACTTTTGATAAAAATATTCGAACTATCTTCATCCCCCAAGAGATAATATTTCCTTATTATACTTTCGATGAAATTTACAGTATATTGAAAAAAAGAGCCTGTGTTGGTTTTCAAAAAGGAGTTATAGACCAAGAAATATTATTAAGGGTTAGTGAAGTTACTAAAGATTCTAATAACCTAAGATTAGGATTGAATATTTTGCAAAATCTAGGAATAATGGCAGAAAACGAAGGAAGCAACCATATTACCAACAACCAGTTTAATCAATTAATTAAATCAAAACAAAAATATTTATAAGTTTTTTTCTAGAAAACAGGAGGGAAACAATTATTTTTGTTCAATGAGTATATATACTAAAAAAGAAAATGTTTAAAAAATTTTTATATGCGAATTTTTGTTTAAAATTTTTTACAAATTCTTATCAATGTTCAAAGAACTCATAATCATTTCCCATCCTCAAAAAATTTATCATTGTATATTTAATTATCTTTTTAATTTTGTTAGATAATTTTACAGTTTTAAGGGATTCAAATCCTAAATTTTCTTTTGTATGTTTTTTATGGCTGTGTAAAGCTACTGGAGATTTTTAAATTTTAAAATGTATCCTTCTTCATGAATTTTAATAGCTTTCCTATAGTCATGAATATTTTATTGAGATTTTGTGAAGAACTAGGATTGTAAGATCCCCAGTGATTTTACCGTGCCTTTTTTATTTTGTTTTTTAATTTTTTTTGAAGAAATTATTTAATTGTAAGGCTTTAACTGTCCCATGATTAATTTTTGTAAAAACGCTTTAAAAAAAAAATGAATTGTTCAATATTATAGCTCATTACCTAATAATTTTCCAAAAAATCTTATTTATTTATAAATGAACATTGATTTTGATGAAAGAAGTTTGGTAATAATCTATATATCTTAACTATCCCCTAATTTCCTCATCGTTCATAATTATAAACTTGAGATCATTGCACAATTTTATTTTGATAAACAAAATTTGAAAATTTTAAATTATATTTGAACAAAGTTTAAAATATTTAATTTTTTTTAAAAATTTTTATTTTTAATTTAAAAAAGCGTTGAACAAAAATAATTGTGCAATAGCCTAATTATAATATTTTAAAATATCATTATATGTGCAGGGACCAAATCTTCAGTTTTCAATTGTTTACTTAATGGAAACACTTTTATTTTTTACTTTATAGACTATCAAGCTATTTTTTAAATATTAATAAATATAAAATAAATTTTTCTCAAAATAAAGAGAAAACAGATAAAATCTGAAAAAAAATTTACATTGAAGAAAATTGAGATAAAAAAACTAAAGGAGAGCCACTATGGGATTATTAACAGATTCAAATATGTGCATTGATAAAACAACTTTTAAAGACATGTTAAAAAGGAAAATTAACTTTGTCAATATTAATAAGAAAGATCCAAGCATTGTTTATCTTAGTCCAAATGCACAAAAAGATTGGATTGAGATAAAACAATTTAATGATATGGAAAGACGATGGAACTCGTGGATAGATATAAAAAAATCAGAACCTAATTGTGTTTTCATTGGAAACACATTTAACTCCCCAACACTTCAAACAGGAAATGTATATGTAAATAAATACATTAATGACTACAATATAAGACAAGATACAAGTTATTACTGTGCATTAAATATTATTCAAAACATTTGGTACACTCTATTTGGACAAATAATAAAAGAAAGTGAAATAGCTAAAGTAGCTGGAACAACTAACCCTAATGGAACAGACCATAAAGGTATAGAAAAAGCATTAAATTATCTAGCTGAGAAATACAAAGTGACAATAAGCGTTGAATGGAAGCATTTTTCAGATATTGGATGGAATGGAGTTGAAAAAATATATAAAAGTCAAAACCAAGCCATTGGATTCCATGTACTTTACAAACTAAAATTTGGACATTATGAAGTAGGATATTTCATTAACAAATCAACAAATACAATAGGTATTGTAAATAGTTTAGGAAACAAAGACAAAAATGGTACTTTCCTAGGATATTTTGAAAAAAGATCATTCAAAGAGATGTTAAGCTATATAAACGGAATTAATCAACCATCTTGTTTAATAGTCACTAAAAAATGATCAACTTACAATAATTAGAAATATTAAGAAATTCAATCCTTTGTTTATAATAATATAGCTAATATTCATCATCTGAACGACTAGACTCCATCTTACATTTAATTTTTACTAGTTAAATATGGGGACTATCAATTTGTTAGTTGTTGCAATTTTTAAAAAATGATTTTGAGATTGAATTTGCAAACACTACATTTTTAGAAGAAAAATTTTTCTTAGCAACTAACATTTTGACAAACACAACATACTAAAACACTACATCCTTTATTCACAAACAGGATTTGTCCTTACATTTAATTTTTACTTACAATATCCACTTTCATTTTCTACACACAAAAACCACTTTCATTTTCAACATACAACATCCACTTTCATTTTCTACACACAAAAACCACTTTCATTTTTTACTTTTAAAACCCATTTTAAAGCTATTACTTTTTAAAAATAGTTTTAATCTTTACTTTACTTACTATCAAGCTAGTATTTAAATGTTAAAAGAAATATAATAGATTTTTCTCAATATAAAGATAGAATAATTATTTAATTTACGGACTTAATAATTCCATTTTTGATTTGAGAATATATTAAAAAACAGAAAAGGAGGTATTTATAGTTGTTAGAAGATAAAATTATGGCTGTTTTTGAGGGTAATCAAGGTCTTTTTAAAGATAAGGCTGTTTTTGATGTGCATTATGTTCCACAAAATGTATTTTTTCGTGACAAACAAATAAAAACAATAGCAAGTAACATTGAACCAGCATTCAATGGAGGAGGACCCATACACACAGTAATTTTAGGAGATCATGCTACTGGAAAAACTACTGCAATAAAAAAACTATTCCAATTTATCCAAAAATTTGAAAACAATGCCATCCCCATTTATATAAATTGTAAAACCCACAACACTAAATTTAAGATATATTCAGCTATTTTTGAAGAAGTTTTTAAAATAGAGTCTCTTAAAAGAGGAACAAGTGCAACAATACTTTTTGATAAAATCATGAAAGAATTAAAAAAACAAAACCAAGTACTGGTAGTGGCTTTAGATGATATTAACTATTTGTTCACAGATAATAAAGGTCAAGAATTATTTTATGAACTGATAAAAGTATATGAAACATTTAACGTGAAGATTGGAATCTATCCGATTGTAACAAGTATGGAATTCATATATAATCTTGATAAAAATACTCGGACAGTATTCATTCCACAAGAAGTAAAATTTCCACACTACACTTTAGATGAAATTTATAGTATATTGAAAAAAAGAGCGTGTGTTGGGTTTCAAAAAGGAGTTATAAACCAAGAAATCCTGCTAAAAATTAGTGAATTCACTAAAGAATTTAATAACCTTAGATTAGGATTAAACTTACTACAAAATCTAGGAATGATCGCTGCAAATGAAGGAAACACTCACATAACTAAAAAACACTTCAATCAACTAATTAAATCAAAAAAAAAGTATTTATAAATCATTTACCATTATTCCTACCAATGAATTTTTACTTCCAATATCCATTTTTTACCTTTAATTCGAGTAAACACATTTATTTTTTATTTAGTTTAACATCAATCAATTAATAAATATTAAAAAGGATAAAATGGATTTTTTTAAAGATATAGAAGGAATACAGGTTACATGAAATTAAAAATTAATTTTTAGATTGAAAAAAAATATATTTAAAAAAGAGTATGTAATGAAGTTTTTATTAAATTTTTGTTGAGATCAATTTAAGATATATTAATTAACCAAACTATTTTCAATTTATTGAATGATAATTGGTTAAACAAGTTGAACAATTGATTTTAATCATTGAAAATGAAAAAAATGTTGAAAAACAAGTGAAATAATATTGTAAAGGTTGGTTTTATCATGAATAACAAGTTATTTTTTATAATTTATATCCTCATAATTATCATTGCTTCAATTTCTGTTCTTTGGTTTGTACTTCCAGAGTCTCAGGAAATCAAAATGGTTGATTATGATAATGAGAGTATTCCAGTGAAAACTGGTTTTATGTCATCAGTTGAATGTCCTTATAATCATAAAGATAATTTAACTCCCCTTACTTGTATAGAAAATCATGTAGTTGATAATAGAGTAGATGGAATGCGAATAAAAGCTATTTTTGTATATTATTGTAATATCCATCATATTCAATTTAGTGTAGTTCCAGAATAATGGTGATAATAATGAATAGTATTCAAGGAACATTAGCTATTATCTCATTGATAATAGGAATTTTCTCTTCTCTCTTTATGTTTCGAAATAAGTTAATGGTTTGGGCGAAAGATGTAATAGGGAACTATTGGAAATTAGTTGAAATAGAAGCTATGCTTCTAGAAGTAAAAATTAAAGACGCTGTAGACCGTGGAGAATCTATTTATTATGTCCTTAAATTATATGAAAAATATAAATCTATTCCCATGGAAAATAAAAAAGAAAGAAATGGGCATGTAGGATATATAGTTAAAAAATATGTTCAAAAAGAGGAGATAACCAAGTAAAAAAAAATTGTTATGGTATTACCTGAAAAATTTTGTAAAAAAAATAGACTGTGTAAAGATTCACAGGTTTCAAGTATCAGAATTTTGAGAAACACAATTGAATTTTATTCAACTAAAATCTGCTGCAAATTTTCAGAAAATCTACCTGTTGATTTTTACATAGCAAAAAATTAAGTTAAAATCAGAACAAACACCAAAAAATCAAAATAAAAAAGGATTTCAGGTATGCAAAAAATTATTATTATTTACATGTTAAACTAAAAAAGGAAAATGTTTAAAAAATTAGGCACTGCCAAATTGTACTGGTTTCAATCAGTAAAATGTCGTTAAAAAATCATTTAATGTTGTTCCCTATAAAAAATTTTTGGAATTTTTTATCATTCAACCAGTTGATTTGGTGTACCAAAAATTTTATAATTTTTTCAAATTCTTTTTAATGTTTTAGTAAGCCCATATATCCTATGGATATTAATAATTATTGTGATTATATCACAAAAACTGCAGAAATAGCAAAGAATAAAACTTATAAAAAATAAAAAAAGTAGACTTAAAAAAAAAAAAAAATTTTTTAATTAATCCCTTAAAATTATTAAAAAATCCGTTCAAAATCAATTAACGAACAGTGGAGGAGATTTATATGATCCAAATTTTGGATAACCTTTTGCAGTCATTATACTACTTTTTACAATCTTTAATTGCTTTTTATTTCCAATTACAACAGGAGTATATCTATATGGACGTACTATACTACGATAAATCATGAATTTACCACTCTTTACCCGTAATGTAGGCCAACGCTCATCTATAAATATGCTCTGAACAGTACGTAATCTACTTTTGAAAATAGTTCCATTATAATAATCAGCATCAATTGCACTACGACGTAATGTGATGTTCGATCTTACGATGTTTCCTCTCCATCTAACAGGAGACATATAATTCACAGATACACCACCATGTCCATTTAGTTTAGAATCGGATAGGTGTCCTATCCATCGTGGAGAGTTAATACAAACAAAAAATTCTGATTTTATACTGGAATTTTTAATATTACCTCGCATATTAAAATCAATACCAATAAATGCTGTAGAAATCCTACTATTTCTCATATTAAAATTTATATATGAGTTTTCTCTAGTAGACGTACTAATAGTACTCAAATATTTCCATCTTTTTGTATCAAGAAGACTACTATAAAAATCATCTTCCCAAGGATTACTGTAGGTCCTATGTATCATTGATAAACCTGTGATGTTAACAGCATTAGTTCTGATATCTATCATGGTTTTGTTATCATCAAAAAACAATATGGTATTTTGACGACTACCAATAACAATCGACTTAGTAATCACCAAGGTATCATTCAATCTATAGGAAGGACCATTAAATATTAATCTATCTCCATTTTTTGCAGTATTATTCATCCAATTATGAATATCATCTAAGCTAGTGTTTTTATGAACATTAAAGTCAGCTGCAGATACATGACCCACAACTAAAAAAAGTGATATCAACAACAAAAATATTAATAATATTCTCTTTTTTTCAATCATAACTTAATCACCAAGATTCCATGACCCCCTTTATCATCATATAATAATTGTAGATTATTATAAATAAATAATAGTGTTAAATAAAATATCATTAAACAAATCTATTTTGGTTAAGTAAAATCACTGAGAATTTTTAAATCTTTGAACTTTCAATTTTTATGAGTTTCAATAACTCTCGTATATGGGTTATGGAAATTTTTTCATGATTTTATGAAAAATTCCAATGGCAAAATCCCCAGTGAATTTACAATGCCACTATTTTCAGAATATAATCCTTATCCACTTTTTATTTTCCTCTGAAATCTAACAGTCTATTTTAAAAAACTAAACAAGTATTTATAGTCAAATTTTTTTATAATGAAAATTGATATTATAAGAAAAAATTGTATTAAAAAAAAAGTAATATTTTTAAAGGACTTTATAATAAATTATTTTTATGGATTATCTAATAAATAAATTTAATAAAATAGCTAAAAATATATTGGTTAAACTCACATTTAACCCTGAGATAGTGACAAATTTTGATCCCTCTAAAATAGCTAAAACTACACGAGTTAAAACCAATAAAATTCATGAAAATATTATTTTTGATGAAAAAGGAAATATTTTAACTAGTTTATCTATTTTAATGGTGTTTTCATTTATATTAACAGCTATTTTAGTTTTAAATGTAGCTATTGATTATAACAATATTAGTTCAGATTCTATTGATTCAAATAATTTTAATTATTTAATTCAAGATTATCAAAGAAATATTCCAATAATTACAAAAGAAACTATTGATGAAATATCAGACAAAGCAATTAAAACTCATGTTCCATGTGTAAATAGTAAGTTAGATATTCAAAAAAGTGTTAATGAAAAATTAAAAGAAGTGAATAAAAAATATCAAACTACTCAAGGTTTAGCTATTGAGTCAGAAGTTTTAAGTGTTACTAATAGTGATGATCCCTTTCACGTTAATATAAAAACAGCACTTCACGTGAAAAAAGGAAATTTAGAGTATGAACAGGTAATAGATCAAAAAATAGCTATTGAAAACTTAAAAGACCCTTTACCTTTTCTAATGTGCAAGAATCATCCTACATTAATTGAAAATAATACAAAAATAAACTATAAAGATTCTTTAAAATATTATTTCATTCAAAATAATCTTGAAAACCCTGAAAGCTATGAAAATGCCAGTTCTCCCTTAATAATAAAAAGATGTCCATATGACCCTTACATACATCATGGAGATAATTTCACTCTAAAAAATTGTATTGATAATGGTTATTATCATGAAAGTGCCGATGGAAGCTGTTATTTATGTAGGTTAGAAGGAAAAGGAGGGTGTTTACATTATGGTCTTGAAACATTCATTGTTCCAAATAAAGTTAATAATCTCAATTTAAGATCAATAAGTTCATCTGATCATGTTATCTTTGCTGATCATTACCCAGGAGATGCTTTAACCTTTTATATATCTGAAAATTTATATGAAATTATATTTCTTGATAGTTCTCATAGAGCTAAATATGGATTATAGGAAGGAAATAATTTACTCAAGAGATAATTACAAAATAATCCTTATTTAAAAAAATAATAATAAAATTAAATAAAAAAAAATAATAATAAATATTAAAAAAATAATAAAATTAAAATAAAAAAATTATTAATAAATATAAAAATAATAATAATAAATATTAAAAAAAAATAGCTTTGTTTAAAATAAAGCCATTAATTCTAGTGAATATGATGTTATTAAAAGAATCAAAAGGAATGCTATTTTCAACCGAATTTTTACTTACAATCATATTGTTAGTACTGATTATAGGAATCATAGCTAATTTAATGGATAGAACAGATGAAAAAATCTTAAATTCCATGAAAACTAATAATTTAGAAAGTTACTCCTCAAAAGTAGCTGATAGCTTAATAAATAGTCCTGGTTCACCAGAAAACTGGGAAAAGTTATCAAGTTTCAACAATGTAATTCCTGGTCTTTCTTTGCAAAATGAAAATAAAGAAACAATTCTTAATACAATTTCTTTTAAAAAAATAAAGATTTTAACCTCTAATTATGATACATTAATAACTAAAAATATTTTTAATAATGAAATAAAAAGTTCAATAGCTATTTATCCGTTTAACACAGAAATAGAACCTATTATAATAGGAGAAGAAATTAACAATCAAGAACATTCCACGGTATTTATAGTTAATAGAACTGTTAAATGTGATTTTTTATCAGAATTAGCTATTATATCTTTTAATAATGAAAATTATAATGAAGATTACCTAAATAGCTTGTGTAATCATGACTCTCTAAATAATTTTAGCCATGAAAGTACAGAAAACTATCTTTGGATATGTAATGAATTTAAGGTCAAGAGAAAAGACCTTGATTACAATGATTATTATTTGATTTTTGATGAAGAAAGCATAAACATTGGAGGATTATGGATTTTAGATAATACTAAAAGAATTTCCACAGCTGAAAATCATATTAACAATGTGAAAATTGATTTAAATAGCTATTTAGAAGAAAATTTAGAAAATAATAGCGAATTAATTTTTTATCTCCATTGTAAAGTTCCTTCTAATAATAAAAATAAATTAAACTATGTTTTAGTAGCTATACCCAAAGAAATGGAAGTTGATAATCTAAATTTTCCTTATTTTATCTCTCAAACATGCCAATTCATTTTAAAAACTACTTATTATTAAAAAACTCAAGAAACAAATATATGTATAATAGCTAAAGTTATATTAATTAATATTAAAGAAGATATAGAGTCTGCTATACTTGTAGAAATTGGAACAACTATATTATCAGGATCCAATCCGTTTTTATAAGAGAGTGTAGAAATATAATATACAGCAAACATCATTACTCCGACTAAAAACATTCCAGAGATAGTACTTATTAACATTAGATTAAAAAACCCTAATCCTTCATTTCCAAAAGCTACAGATGAAAGTTCTGCTAAAAATCCAATTATTGGATAAGTTAAAATAGCTAATACTATGATAACCAAAAAATTTCTTATAGTAGTTTTTTCTGGTTTTAAAACTGGCTTAATTAATCCTGAGTGAAGTGCTGAAGAAAGTCTTGAACCTAAAATACTTGCAATATTACCACTTTCACCAGAAAATAAAGGAATTAATGTTAAAAGACTTGGATTTTTAAGAAGTGTAGAAATAGAATTGTTTAAAAATCCTCCTGCAGAAACTCCTAGTATTGAACAAACAAAGAGCACGGGAGTTGATTGTCTAATAATCTTTTTGATTTCACCTGAAGCAGTGATTCCATAGTAAATCCCAAGTGTAGTGAATAAAATAGCTATTAAAAATATAGAGAATTTTAAAGTCATATTAGAAAGTATTGAAACTAAAAGAACCGATAAAACTAGTGAAGGCAAGGTAACCAAATCTCCAAAAGCAGCTATTATCGGAGTTGTAACATTGTCAGGATCCCAACCATTTTCAAAACTTTTCATTGCAATAAACATTGTTAATGGTAGCAATATAATACTTGAAATTAATCCTGCAAAGATTGAAATTAAAGTAAAGTCCACTAAGCTAATGCTTTCAAAATTAAATAATATGCAAAAACCTTTAGCTAAAAATGCCAAAAAAACAGAAAGCACAACAGTTAATATTAAAGAAGATAAAATATTTTCAGACAATATTTTTGATCGTTTAAATTCAGGAGATAATGTACCAATGTGAAGATTTGAACCTAATCTAGAGCCTAAAGCTCCAAAAATATTTCCTCGCATATCAATAGCTCCTGGAATAAGAACCATTAATCCCGGGAAAGCTTCCAGAAAATAAGTCATATTTCCTAAAATAATACCTGCAAAAAGACCACTAAGTGCACAAATAAAAAGAGCTATTGTACCTTCTTTAATAATAGATCTGCTACCACTAAAAAGAAAGCTAAGTCTATTTCCAGCTATTTTTGGTAAAAAAAAATTTTGTATTTTTTTAAAGATAAGTACAGCTGAGTTGACAATAAACAGCGTCAATATATGAGTAATATGACGAATCATCTTCAACAGAGTTCTTATTTTCCTCACATACATCACCCATAAACATTTTATCAACTCACTATTTCATAGTTATTTTTGAACATTTAAAAATTTTATTACACTTTAGAAAATCAAAGATTTTTCTATTTTAAAAATAAGGTTTTACAATATTTAAATTAAAATATAAATCTAAATCCAATTAACAACAATAATTTAAATTAAAATATAAAT
>WRMT01000027.1 GCA_009777005.1 Methanobrevibacter sp.
AAATGAAATATTTAATAGCTACTTAAGAAAAATAAAATTATTTAATAGTTTCACTTTTTCACTCTTATTCATATTTAGCTAAAATATTTTGTGATAACCATGGCAAAATCAAGGACAATTTCAATTATAATAGCTATTTTACTAATTTTTGGACTTTATATGTGGGGGTCATCTCAGTTTAGTTTAATTGAACCTGTTGGAAGATTAACAGTTACTAAATTAGCTAATCCTGATATGTTTCCAAACCATGCCAATGCTGAAGTTTTAGCAGAATACTCTGCAAAAAAAGGTTCTAAGTGTATTTTAGTTGTGCATTATGGAGGTGATTCGAATTATCGTCATTTTGCACAAGAAGACGACCTAGCTTTAAATGATGTTATAGTTTTGGAATTAGCATTTGTTGATCCTTCAACATTTAAAACTCATATAGATTGGGTTGAAGTTATTTACACATTTTTATTTGGAATTCCTGAAGATAGATATACCTATAGGGCGGATGGAATAGAATTTGAAACATTAGATGAAGCATTGGATTATATTAACCAATTAGCTAAAGAATATGGGCAAGAAGGTCCAATTCCTATGTTTTATCATGGTAATGTTAGAACAGGAGAAGCTTACTTAAATCCTGGTTGTGGATTTCCATTATATGCTCAAATTTGCTGGAAATACTATGGAAGAGCTGGTGCATATTATTACATTGTAAAAGGGTTAATATGGCCTTTTTTATCAAACAGATATTATCCTTATCAAATAAGTCATTTATCTGATTTACAAAGGCTTTATAATGAAGGTAATTTAGATTATAAATAATATTTTTTCTTTTTTTTTAAAGATTTTAAATAAAAATTAATTAGATATAAAAAAACTTTTTCTTTTTTCAGATATTATCATTTCAATAGCTATTTCCTATACTTTCTAACAATAGCTATTATTCTAATATCCTTATGATTATAATTATTTTTTTTATACTTCCTTATTACTATTTTTAATAACTATATCTCTAATCTATTTTCAATAGTTATACCTTAATTACTATTTTCAATAGCTATACCTTTAATCACTATTTTCAATAGTTATACTCATTATTACTATTTTTTATAGCTATATTATCCGATATTAATTGTTATTAAACCTTTTGAAAATTTTTTGTTGATTTTTTATTAAAAAAACCTATTTATTTTATAATATATTAATCTATAAAAATCTTTTCAAATGAAAATATATAAAGACCTTAGATTTGAAATGATAGTCAATTAAAAATTATGGTCAAAAAGGTTTTAATTTATCAAAAGACCAGTTTCAACAATATTTTTAAAAGTAATAATTTTATAAAGTTCTCATCAATTACTAATCAATTTTTAAGATAACCTAAAAATTTATATATAACAAAAACAAAACATGAATACATATTTAGGCATTCCTAAACTTTATTAAAAAAAAATAATCGAGGAATTAAATGGAGGAAAAAAAAAATAAATCAATAAAAAGTTTAAATGAGCTTAAAAGTGGAGAAAAAGGAACAATTATCTCGTTTAATGATAATGGAAACAGCGAATTAAAACGACATTTATTAGGGATGGGATTTGTTAAAGGCTCAGAAATAACTTTTGAAAAAGTAGCTCCATTAGGAGACCCCATAAAATTAAGACTAAAAGGATACTCAATTTGCCTTCGTAAAGAAGAAGCAAAAAATATAAAAGTCCAATTAATAAACTAAAAGCTTTAAACAGAGAAAAACCCTACATAAACATAAAATTACAATTAAATAAAAAAACAAAGCCCTAATTAAAAAACTTTCAAAAAAAACTAACTTTCCAATAGCTAATATTACTTTTCTAGGAGAAACATTTATGAGCGATATAAAAATAGGACTTGCTGGAAATCCAAACGTTGGTAAAACAAGTTTATTTAACCAATTAACGGGATTACATCAACATGTAGGAAATTGGCCAGGAAAAACTGTTGAAAAAGCAGAAGGTTTTCTGAATTATAATAAACATAAAATAAACATTGTTGATCTTCCAGGAAATTATGCTCTAAGTGCACATTCTATTGAAGAGATAGTTTCAAGAGATTTTATTGTTGATGAAAGTTCTGATGTAATTATTAATGTTATTGATGCAAATAACTTAGAGAGGAATTTATATTTAACCATTCAAATGATGGAACTTGGAACAAATTTAATTATTGCATTGAATATGAATAAATTTGCTAAAAAAAGAGAATACTATATTAATATAAAAGAATTATCCAAGCTATTAGGAGTACCAGTAATAGAGATTGAAGCTACAGATGATACTGGGAAGAAAGAATTATTAGAAACTGTGGAAAATCTTGCAAAAAATCCTGTAAATAGTAGTAAAAAACTAGTATATGGAAAAGAATTAGAAGAACATTTACAAGATCTACAAAGGGTCATTGAGGAAGATAAAAATCTATTAAATGTCCCATCTTCGTGGACAGCTATTAAGCTTTTAGAAAATGATGATATAATCATTGAAAAAGTAAATAATTCAACTTCTTGTGGGAAAATATTTAAAGAATTAGAAATACTAAAAAAACATTTGAATGATGTTTTTGGGGAGAGTATTGAGGAGATAATAGCTAATTATAGATATGCATTTATTGATGGTTTAATCAAGGAAACAGTTAATAAACCTGAAATTGAAAAAGTTACAATTACAGAAAAAATTGATAATATTGTAACCAATAGAATTTTAGGACTTCCTGTCTTTATAGCTATAATGTGGGCAATTTTTCAAATTACATTTATTGTTGGATTTCCTCTGCAAAATCTCATTGATCAGTTATTTGGAGTTCTTGGAGAATATGTTTTAATAATTTTTGGAGAAAGTTGGTTTTCTTCTTTAATTGTTGATGGAATAATTGGTGGAGTAGGAGGAGTTCTCACATTTCTGCCAATAATTTTCTTAATGTTTTTAATGATCAGTATTCTTGAAGATTCTGGATACTTAGCTAGAGCAGCATTTGTAATGGATAAAATCATGCATAAATTAGTAGGGTTACATGGAAAAGCATTTATACCAATGATTTTAGGATTTGGCTGTAGTGTTCCTGGAATAATGGCAACTAGAACAATGGAACACGAAAGAGATAGGATATTAACTATGCTTATAATTCCTTTTATGTCTTGTTCTGCAAGATTGCCAGTTTATGCCTTGTTTGTAGCTGGATTTTTTTCTATTTATCAGGGAGAAGTAATTCTTTCATTATATTTACTTGGAATAGTTGTAGCTATTATTATAGCATTTTTATTTAAAAAAGTATTATTTAAAGGAATGACCAGTCCTTTTGTTATGGAACTTCCTTCTTATAAATTACCTTCTGTAAAAGGAGTATTGATGCATACTTGGGAGAAGGGATATGGATTTATTAAAAGAGCTGGTACAATAATTCTAGCTGCTTCAGTTATTATATGGATTTTAAGTAGTTTACCTGTAGGAGTAGAATATGGTTCTCAGATGAGTATAACAGGACAAATCGGAACATTTATTTCTCCAATATTTGCTCCATTAGGCTTTGGAAATTGGCAATCCTCCATATCTTTGATTTTTGGTCTTGTAGCTAAAGAAATTGTAGTAGCTACTTTTTGTACCTTGTTTGGAGTAGCAGAGGTCGGAACTGGAATGACTACATTACTACATGGGCTTTTTACTCCTCTATCAGCCTATTCTTTTATGGTATTTGTACTACTATATGTTCCTTGTTTTGCAGCTATAGCTACAGTGAAACAAGAGACTAGCTCTTGGAAATGGCCATTAATGATTATAGCTATTACTACTTTCACTGCTTATGTAGTATCTTTTATAATTTATCAAGGTGGCTTACTTTTAGGATTTACTTAATATTAAATTTAATCTTTATTTTCTATTTTTAATTTGAATTTTTATTTTTTATATTTTTTTATTTTTATTTTTAGTTATAATGTTCCATATTTTTTACTTTGAATTTTTGTTTTTTGTTATAATGTTCCATATTTTTTACTTTGAATTTTTGTTTTTGTTATAATGTTCCATATTGTTTACTTTGAATTTTTGTTTTTTGTTATAATGTTCCATATTTTTTATTTTGGATTTTTATTTTTTTTATCTTTTTATTTTTATTTTTTTTATTTATTTTTAGTTATAATGTTTATTATTTTTACTTTTAAATGTTAATCCATATTAAATATTAATAAGTCTATGTTTTTAATGTTCAAAATTTCTAGTAAAGTATAAATATTAGTATATCCATATAATTGATTATCAAAAAATGGAGGTATATGGATAATATGTATTTTTCTGGCAACTACTCAGGAAAAGGAAGATATGTATGTACAGATTGTTATAAACCATTATATTTAGAAGACAATTTTGATATGATGCCTTTTTGTCCTGAATGTGGAAATCAACAATTTATAGCAAGATAAAACTTAAATTTCAAAGTATTATTTTAATTAAAACTGTTGAAATTTGAAAATAAGAATAAAATGAGTTATATGTTGTTCAATATATTAAAAATCAATATAAACCCTATGTTGTCAACTTAGGGTTGTTTCATTTAATTTATTTTTAAAATCAATAACTTATTTAAAAGAATTAATTGAAAACGACTTTTAATATTAAAATTTATAAAATCAAAGATTTTCTAACTTTGTAAAATATCCGTTTTTACATTGTAAAAATCTCCGATTTTCTTAATTTTGTTTTGTAAAGTTTCAAAATATCTATTTCTTTAAAACACTACGCAATTGATTATAATAAAACTTGTTTAAACAAAAATAAAATTTTTTTAATATTAAACAAATTTAAATTAGTTAAATAATAAAATTACAATTATCATCAATATAATTATTTATTTAAGTTAAATGATAAAATTAACAATTATTATCAATATAATTATTATTTATTTAAGTTAAATATTAAAATTAACAATTATTATCAATATAATTATTATTTATTTAAGTTAAATGATAAAATTAACAATTATCATTAAATATGAAAAGAGTAAGAATTATTAAAATTTTATTTATAATTGTATTATCAATAAGTGAAAAAAGAGGATTAGGTATGCAGTGTAGGATTTGTGGATATAATTTCGATGAAAAAGTCGTACCCCAAGGATGTAAAGGATGTGGAAAAAAAGAATGTCAAACAATTCATTGTCCTAATTGTGGTTTTGGAAATTCCCCTGAATTTGAAACTGAATTTGATATTATAACTTCTTTGAAAAAAAAGATAAGGTTAAATAAAAAATAAATACTCTTAATTATAGTAGTTGAAGAAAAGTTTGAATTTAATTGTTTAGAAAAAATTTGATTAATTTCTTAAAAAAATATTTTATTTTCCTTGATTTTTAAAATAAATGATAAATAATTATTTTTATTAAAAAATATAAATTTAAATCATTTGGATTATTCAATAAATGAATATTAAAGATTAAAATATACATTCGCCCAAAAACTTTTTTCCAAGACTATAATTCAAGCTAAATTTAATGTTAAAACTCATAAATTTAAATTATATCTTATTTTCATTTCACATATCGTTTTTTTTTTTTTTAAATTAAATATAAAATTTAAATTGTATCTTATTTTCTTTTTACGTATCGTTTTTTTTTTTTTTTAAATAAAATATAAATAATATTATTATTTTTAATTAGTTGTTATCAATATAATTAAACTTTTTTTCCATAACAAAGATTATCAAAAATCCAATAATAATTAAAATTAAGCAGAGGATAATACTAACAAAGTTTGACAGATCTATATTAGCTACTATTTCATCATAAGGTACTTTTAAAGTACCTAACATCACTCCAATAAGGGAAGCTAATGTAAATTCCCTATAATGTTTTAAAAGATAGTCTAATAATTTTGAAAATCCTAAAAGACCAATTAGTGCACCTGAACAAAAAGTTATTATTTCTACCAAATTTAATGTGTTCAATGCATTTAACATGTACTTATATTGTCCTAAAAGTACAAGTATGAAAGCTCCTGAAATACCTGGAAGTATCATAGCACAAATAGCTACCATTCCTGAAAAAAAGATTATTGGTAAAGTATGATTTGTAGCAATTGGATTTAATCCAACAAAGATAAAAGCAAGAATAAATCCAATAATCAAAACTATAATTATTTTTGGAGAAACTTTTACAAGTTGTGAATATAAAATATAAGAAGAAGCTAAAATTAAACCTAAAAAGAATGCAAATGTGTATGCAGTAAAATACTCAAGTAAAAAACCCATTACTTTTGAAAGTAATAGCATAGCTACAGCGATTCCAGAAAATAAAGGAATAAATAGCTGAAAATCAATTTCTTCAAGAAGTTTAGTTTTAAATTCTGAAAAATCTCCTTTAAATAAAGGTTTCACAAAGCTAAAGTTAATTTTACCTATTCCATGTACTAATCTCTCATATATTCCTGTAATAAAAGCTATTGTTCCACCAGAAACTCCGGGGATAATATCTGCAGTTCCCATGAAGAGTCCACGAAGAAATATTAATATAAAATCTAAAAATTCAGTTTTCATTATAAACCTCAAAATAAATAAAATAATCAAAAGTCTATTTATCAATCACAAAGTCTTAATATAATAATATTTTTTTTCATTTTTTTCTATTTTTTCATTATCATTATCAAATAACTTTTTATTCTCTAAATTAATTATTTAATAATTATATTTAATAATAATTCATTATATATATTTACTCCTAAGTATTCAAGTAATTTAATATAAATTAATAAAAAAAGCAAATTTTTATAAAAAAAATCACTGGGAAAAAAATAGTAGCTAATGGTGAATCAATTGGAAGTAGAGGATATTATTAAAAAGCTGGAAAAGCTTTCAAAACCAGAAGAAGTAGAAGGAATGAAAAGGTTTGGAATTAACCCAGAAAATACCTATGGAATACGGATGCCAGTTCTTAAAAAAATAGCTAATGAATATAAAAACAATCATGAATTAGCTACTGATCTTTGGAAAATAAATACTAGAGAAACAAGAATAATCGCATCACTCGTAGATGATCCTAAAATGGTAACACCAGAGCAAATGGATGAATGGGTAGATGAATTTACATATTGGGAACTATGTGATCAATGTTGTATTAACTTATTTAGAAAAACAGACTATGCATATGATAAAGTATATGAATGGAGTAAAAGTGAGAAAGAGTTTGTAAAAAGAGCAGGATTTTCTCTAATAGCTGTATTAGCTGTACATGATAAAAAAACAAATGATAAAATTTTCATGGATCTTTTAAAACTTACTAAAAGAGAAGCTATTGATGAAAGAAATTTTGTTAAAAAAGCAGTAAATTGGGCATTAAGACAAATTGGAAAAAGGAATAAAAATTTAAATAAACAAGCCATAGCTACTGGGGAGGAAATTGAAAAGATTCATTCAAAATCAGCTAAGTGGATAGCTAAAGATGCATTAAAAGAGTTAACAAGTGAAAAAGTTAAAATAGCTATTGCTAAAAAGGAAAAAAAGTTAAAATAAAAGGAGTTAATAGCTAAGTTAAAGTTAAAAAGAAAGTTTAATAGCTAGGTTAAAGTTAAAAAGAGAGTTTAATAGCTAGGTTAAAATTAAAAAAAGAGTTTAATAGTTAGATTAAAGTTAAAAAATTAATTATAAAAAATTCCATTAAGAAGTGATTTATAATTTTAATTTAATCCAATATATGATATTTTGACATATTGTAAATTATCAAAAAGTTTTAATATCTAAGTTATTAAATATTTAATTGAAAATATAGATTTTTCATATGAAAATTAATTCAATTCATTATTTAAAAGATTAATTCTATTTAATAGCTATTATTATAAAAAATTTTAATTAAAATAAAAAAAAATAATATAATTCTATGAAAAAATAAAAAAATTTATAATTAAAATAAAGAATAAATAAAAAATAAAATCAATGTAAAAATTTTAAAAAATTATTATTTAAGTTTGTGGTGAAAGTTAATGGAATTATTATGGTTTTATATAGCAATCGTCTTAGCTATAAGCGATGAAATCCATGGTAAAATTATGTGGAGTATCCTCAACGATTTTTATATAATTTTCGGAGGATTAATAAACAAGATAGTTTCTTCAAATTTACATGCTTGGTTAATTCATGAAGGATTAGAAGCTGTTTTTCACATTATAATATTATCAATTGTTTTCTTTTCCTTAGAAATTGGAATTTTAGCAGCTTTAGTTCATTTTGTAATTGATTTAGTACATTCCTTAACCATAAAACATATGACAAACTTAGAGCATAGGTCTCTACATTTCACATTTGAATCAATATTTTTCATGATTATATTTGGACTTTAATCATTAGTTTGTTGATTCATACCCAAATATTCTATTATTATTATAATTTTTATTATGTTATTTGTAATTATAATCTTGAAGAAGTGTTTGAATTAAATTATTTATAAAAAATTAATTAATTTTCTTAAAATCATTTTTATTAATATTAATTATATTAATATTAATTTTTAAAATAAATGGTTAGTAATTATTTTTTATTAAGATATATAATTTATAATTACTTGGATTGATTAATAAATGGTTAGTAATTATTTTTTATTAGAATATTTAATTTATAATTACTTGGATTGATTAATAAATGGTTAGTAATTATTTTTTATTAAGATATATAATTTATAATTACTTAGATTAATTAATTCTTATTAAAATTTTTAAAAAAAATCATTACTAAAAAACTTTATTTCCAATTACTATATTTTCAACAAATTTACCCCCAGACATAAGAAATTGTTTTCAGGAGATATTTAATGCCAGTTATTACATTTGAATATCAAGATTTAAAAGATCTTGGAATTGATATTGAAAAAGAAACTCTAATAGATATATTACCAATGCTTGGAAGTGACATTGAAGACTATGACGAGGAAACAATCAAAGTAGAGTTTTTTCCAAATAGACCAGATCAATTATCTGTTGAAGGAATTTCTCGCAGTTTAAAAGGATTCATATCACAAGAGATAGGGCTGCCAAACTACAAAGTTGAAAAATCTAATGAAAAAGTGTTTGTAGATAAGGAATTAAAAGAAATTAGACCATTCATCGAGTTTGCATTAATTGAAAATGTTGATTTCACTGGAAATAAACTAAAACAAATCATGGATTTTCAGGAAAACTTACATTGGGTCATTGGTAGAGACAGAAAAAAAGTAGCTATTGGAATTCATAATGCAGATGCTGTTAATGGACCTTTCAAATATATAGCTACTGATCCAAATGAAAACCATTTTGTTCCATTAGGTCACGAGGAAGAATTAAGCCCTCATGAAATACTAGAAAGACATGAAAAAGGTAGTAAATATTCTCATCTAGTTTCAGTATATGATAAGTATCCTCTAATAATTGACAAAAACAATGATATACTATCCATGCCCCCAATAATTAATGGTGAATTAACAAAACTAACTGAAGATACTAAAAATATTTTAGTGGATGTTACAGGAACTGATAAGGAAGCTGTTAAACAAACATTGAATATTATATCTAGTTCATTTGGAGAAGTTGGAGGAAAGATAAAAAGTTTAGATCTTATATATTCTGATAAAACAGAAACTACTCCTGATTTAAGTCCAAAAAAGAGAAATTTAAGAATTTCAACTGTGAATGAATTAACTGGACTAAGTCTTAATGGTGAAAAAATAGCTAAATTACTTTTAAAAGCAAGAATGAAAGCTAAATTATTAAATGATAAAGAATTAGAAGTTGAAATTCCTTCTTATAGGGTGGATATTCTCCATGAAGTTGATTTAGTTGAGAATGTAGCTATTCAATATTGTATTAAAAAATTTGATGGGGAGCTTCCTGATGTAGCAACAATAGCTTATGAAAATAATTGGTTTAAATCAGATAAAAAGATTCAAGAAGTGATGGTTGGTTTAGGTTTTCAAGAAGTAATGAGTTTAATGCTAACAAGTGAAGAAAGCCATTATGAAAAAATGAAGCAAATAGAAGATGAACATGTTGAAGTAGCTAAACCTATTACAATTGATAGAACTATGATTAGAAAAAGTTTAATTAATAGTTTGATGGAATTTTTAGAAGATAATAAACATGAAGATCTTCCTCAAAAAATCTTTGAAATTGGGGATGTTTTATACATTGATAAAACTAAAGAAACAAATATTAACACGATGAAAAAAGTAGCTGGAGCTATAAGTCATTCAACAGCTAATTTTACTGAAATAAAATCTACAGTAGCTACTTTACTCGCTAATTTAGGATATGAAATGTCAATCCAATCAAGTGATAATCCAACTTTTATTAAAGGAAGAGTAGCTAATGTTAGTGGGAAGTCAGCTAATGGAAAGATAAATGGTTTCTTTGGAGAAGTATCTCCTGAAGTTATAACTAATTTTGACTTAGAATATCCTGTAATAGCTTTTGAACTAACATTTTAACATTTTTTTTTTTTTAAGGAGATTTTCCATAATTTGGTTAGATGATTATATTATCCTTATTTTTCTATTTAACATATTATTTACCTTATGTTTTCTATTTCCCATCATTTTCGACATTTTTCTTTTTCTTTTTCATTTTCATTATCCTTGTAAACATTCTTATTTTTAATTATAATTTTTATTATCTGTATTTTTAATAATTAATATATTTTAAATATTTTATAACTACATTCATTTAAGTAAATAAAATTGATTATATGCTATTTGAAGAATTTATAAAAAGATTATTTTTATAAAATTTTTTAAAATATGAAACACTCTTAAATCTGAAAATTTTAAAAGTTCAAAATGATAAAATAATAAAAAACCCTGTTTTGAAAATTAAATCTTCAAAAAATAAGTTTTTTAATAAATAGCTAATTTTAATACCTTTTTGATTATTCTAGCTCTTAACTATTTATAACTCCTTTTTTCATGTTATCTCATTTTTTGTAATCTATATTTAACATTAACATGTCTATATTTTCACTATTCAAAGTTTTTCAATAAAGTATAAATATTAGTATATTCATACATTGGATTATCCAAGTATGGAGGTATAGGGATAATATGTATTTTTCAGGCAACCACTCAGGAAAAGGAAGATATATATGTACAGATTGTTGTAAACCATTATATTTAGAAGACAATTTTGATATAATGCCTTTTTGCTCTGAATGTGGAAATCAGCAATTTATAGCTAGATAAAAATGAAATTTCAAAGGATATTTTAAATAAAGCTTTGATATTTGAAAAAAAGAATAAGTGTGTTAATGCATTATTTAATTAAGTGTGTTAATGCATGATTTAAAATTTAGTGTATTAACACATAATTTAATATGTTTTCAAGACACTTAGAAAACCAATGTTATCAACTTAAGATTTTTTCATTTGTTTTTTATAAAAATCATTATTTATTTAATGAAATTGATTAAAATAAATTTAAACTTTAAAATTTTCAAAATCGAAGATTTTACAAAGTTAAAGAATTTTTTCTTAAATTGATAGCATTGAGTTTTATAATCTTTGAAAAAAAATATTTTAATTATTCATTTAGTAAAATATTTATTAATTTTTTTTTAAATCAATTGTTAATTCTTTTAATATTTAAAATAAACATTGAATTTTATATAATTAATAAAATAAAAATTTTAATTATTTTAATTAATAAAATAAAGGAATAAAATAATTTTTCAAACTGTCATTACTTAAAAACTTTATTTCTTAAACTATAAGCTATTAAGTTTTACATTTATTAAAAAAGTTAGATGAAAATTTAAAATTAAAAAAATAGAAATAAACTTCAATGTAGGAGTAAAATTCTCCAAATGAGAAATAAAAAATTACAAACTAATATAATTAGCTTATAATTTTTGTAAATTGTATTATAAAAGAAACATTGTTAACTTTAAGATGTATTTATAATAACAATGAAAATAACCATTTTATGATAAATAGATGTATCTCCTCATTGATAAGTTAACATCCTCAAAAAATATTTATTAATCACCAATAATGGTCAATTCAATGGTTCTATTATTTCTTGGTCCATCTAATTCAATGAAAAAAACAGATTGCCATGTGCCAATAGCTAATTTTTTATCATTAATTGGAATAGATTCACTTGAACCTAAGAAAAAAGATTTTAAATGAGAATCAGCATTATTATCAATTATGTCGTGTTTATAGCTATTGTCATTTGGAATTATATCATTTAAACTTCTTTCAAAATCTAATAAAAGACCTTTTTCATTTTCATTAACAATAATAGCTGAAGTTGAATGTTTTGAAAATATATTAATAATTCCTCTGTTAATCGTGTTTTCATCAATAACCGATTGGATTTTTGATGTGATATCTATTATTTCGAATCTTTTTGATGAATTTATTGTAATTTTATCTTTAAAAATCATTGTAAACCCAACTTAATGATTATTCTAATGAAAAAAAATTATAAAAGTTTATTTTTCTTGTTTTCAAATTCTTCTGGAGTTATTACTCCTATTTCTTTTAATTCATGCCATTTCATCAATTCATCAGCATTAGAACAAGTTGTTTTATCCTCTTTTTTAATATTTTTCACATGAAATATTTTTTCTTGATTAATTTTTTCCATTAATTTATCATAAAAATCTTTTAAATTTTTATTTTTTTTCCTATTTATTAATTTAAAAATGAATCCTTTAGTAAATATTTGTATATATTCGTATTGGGGGTTTTCCTTTTCATATGTAGCAGATAAAATATCTAAGTATAATATTTTATTTTCACCACAGAAGTTTTTACTAACTGGCTTTTTTTTCTCAATAAGAACTGTATTATCTTCAAGCAGTGCATTACAGTAAAATTCTTTATCTTTGCTATTTGGAAAGTCTTTTTTTATTTCTTGAATATAACCTTCAAACTTCAATTTTTTTATTTCTAATTCTTCTTTTATTTGTGATTCTTTTTTAAGCACTTCTAATTCCTTTTTTAGTAATTCGTGCTTTTTTAATTCTTCATTATCATGTGAAAATTTAGTAGCTAAATCATCGAAAGTTTTTTGAATCGCATCAAGAGACCCTCCATCTTTCCAAACAGAGAAAACTGTGCTTTTTATAGCTAATTTATAAATATCTAAAACATCTAAAGAATTTAAGTTTTTACTAAATGAAGTCTCCAATCCAACTAACTCATCTACCAATTTTTCTTTCATATTTTCCTCTTTGTATTCTTCCTCTTCAAAACTAATAGAAGTTTGAGTTTCTGGGGTTTTTTCTTCTTTAAAACTCTTGGAATGTGTGTCTAGAGTTTTTTCTTCTAAGTTTTTGGAAGTTTGAGTATCTGGAGTTTTTTTCTCTTCAAAGCTTTTGGAATGTGTGTCTGGAGTTTTTTCTTCTAAATTTTTGGAAGATTGAGAGTTTGGAGTTTTTTCTTCTAAGCTTTTGGAAGTTTGAGTGTCTGGATTTTCATATTCATTTTTTTCTGACTTTCTAAACTTTTTATTTAATGTTTCATTAAAAAATCTATTACTTTTTTTTGTAAATGTTTTATTAGAAGGAGTATTATTATTTTTATTAAATATCCTATTTAAAGATCCGTTATTATTGTTCTGAACAGATTCAAATCTAGCTTTTTCCTTCCACCAATTTAAAACATTATTTTTTATATCTGCATTGTGAATAAAGTTAAAGTCTATCTTTTTAATCTCTTTTTTTATTTTCATTCCAAATTCAGGTAAATTTTTAGAAAATTTATTATCCTCAACACTTTTTTTTTCTAAAGCAATAGCTTTTTGAATCTGAGTATAATATGTCCCTTCTATCTCTTCACATGATGCACCATTTACCCAAACTTTTTTAACAATACTTTTTATCTCACGTTGCTTGTCCAATGGAGCATCTTCTCTAACTTTTCCTTCAATTTGCATCCCTATTCCTACTAATTCATCTACTAATTTTTCTTCAGGTGTTTGTTCTTCTCTGCTTGATGATTCCATTTTTTCACCATATAAGGATAAAAATTTTTATTATAAAATAAAACTTTAAAATTAGCTAAACAATTAATAAAGCATGCAAAATAATTAGCTAAAATAAAGGCAAAAGTCATGTTGATTCTCAAATTAATATCAAAAATTAAATAAAAAAAACAAGAACCTAATAATTTTGAAAAAATATTAACAAAAATAAATAAATTTGTTTCTCTCTTAAATCATTAAAGAATATAATTAAAAAATTATTTTTTTGAAAATATATTAACAAGATTAATTAAATTTATTCCCCTTAAATCATTAAAGAATATTATTAAAAAATTATTTTTTTGAAAATATATTAACAAGATTAATTAAATTTATTCCCCTTAAATCATTAAAGAATATTATTAAAATTATTATTTTGAAATAATATTAATCAAATTAGTTAAGTTTATTCTGCTTAAATTATTAAAGAATAAAATTAAAAAAATAACTATTTGAAATAATATTAATCAAATTAGTTTAAATTGTTCTGCTTAAATTATTTTATTCGTGATTTTATACTCCAAAAGATTTCATTAAAAGAGCCATATTAACATATCCTGCCCGGAATATTTCACCAGTTCTTAAATCATTTATAACTACTTCAGCAGGTGCAAACATTCCTTTATCTATTTTGTAGAAATCAAATTCAGCTTCTTTAAATACATCGAAGAAAGGTTTTCCATATCCATCAGCTGCAGATGAAGGTAAATTTTCAGCTAATGATTTAATGTCATCGCCTTCCTCTGATTCAATATAATAATATGTTCTTCCACCAAATAAAACTGCGTCATTTGTTTTACCCATAGCTTTCAATCCATCAGGATCTATAGGAGCAATTGGAGCTATACCTGCAGCATATTTAACCTTTGTAACATCAAAATCAAGAGCTTCTAACATTTTATAAGTTCCATTTTCAACAACCCTTCCAGCTATTTGAATAGAGCCAACAAGAGAAGAGGTAGGAGCTACAAGTAAATAAACATTAGCTATGTCCACACCACAGTCATTAGCTATAGCTTCTGCAACATCCTCTCCAGGTAAATTATCAGATTCTAAAGTTAATATTGCTATATCAGCATCATCTTCATATCCAATCTCTTCATAAGTTTCAGCAGGTTTTTTAGCTAATGCTCTTGCTGGACCAGACCCTAATGCAAAAAAGTCTCCAACAGATACAGACCAACCTGCTTTTTGAGCACCAAGAGTTGAAATAGCTGGAAAATCAGTTTTAATTTTTACAGAAGGTAATGCAAATGATTCAGACAAATCTCCTGGAATTGAAATACCAACTTCTGCTAATCCTCCAAGACAAATTTTTGTATAAAGTTCACCAGCTTTCAAACTTCCAGTTACATCCACACCACAGTCAATAATAGTTGCACCATTATTAAGCTTGGATATAGCTATGTTAAGTTTGTCTGCTTTTTCAATCATTAAATCCACAGTTTTTTTTGCTTCTAAATTAACACTAAGCATAATTTTACCTCAAAATCACTAAATCAATTTTTAGTTATATTAAATAAAAATATTTATTATCATACATAAAGATTCGATATTATAATTAAATCCTTATTTATAACATAATATAATATTATTAATTTTCAATATATTTAAATTTTACAATCAAAAAAGCAAAAAATAAAAAAACCACAAGTTTTTGACATTCAATAAGTAGAATAAAGTAAAAAATAGCTAAAGTAAATTTTCAACTTATTAATATATGATTCAAGAAAAAACAATCTTATATTTTATGTTCATTTTTTTTTAAAAAGAAATGGTTAATTTAATCATCCATAGTATTTCCAAATTTTATGAAAGATTTTCATGTTTTTATTCTTAAAGATATAATTTTTGCCAAATATTATTTGGTATAAGTCAATTAAAGTTAAATTTATTATAAAAATATTATTATTTTGTTAAATAAAAGATTTTACACAGATTAGAAGATTGGAAATTTTCTAAGATTAAAGTTCTAGAAATAAAGCTTATAAGAATGATAATTTTTTAAATTATTATATTCTTTTTTTATTATTTTTTTTATTATTAATTAAATGAGTTATTATTTGTGTTTTATTTATAATATTAATATTGATGATTTTTTTTTTTTTTTTTTTTTTTTATTATTTTTTGTTTTTTTTTTTTTTTTTTTTTTTTTTTTTTTTTTTTTTTTTTTTTTTTCTTTTTTTTTTTTTTTTTT
>WRMT01000028.1 GCA_009777005.1 Methanobrevibacter sp.
TTTTTAATTGTTTTCATTAACATTACCCTTTAATGTTTTATTTTAATCATTTATATAAATTTTAAATTTTATTTTTAATTTTTTTTTTTTTTTTTTTTATCATTTGTGCTATTTTTTATACTTTTTAGCTAATATTTCTCAGCTAATAATTTTTCTAATAATGAATACCTAATCTTTGTGAATGTTTATCCCATTTTGTATCCTACAAAGATATTTTTGCTTTTTTACTCTCTATTTTTATTTAAAAATTATTCATTGGATTGTTTTTATTTAATTAGCTAGGTTCTCTATTTTTATTTAAAAATTATTTATTGGATTGTTTTTATTTAATTAGCTATATAAACAGTTTTTATCTTAATTGATTTAAGATAAATAACTTTCTACTATTTCTCAATGGAGTTATCCTAATAATATGAATTCAAGTGATATTTTTTCATTTGAAAATATGTCTTATTACTTTAATATCATAAGAAAAATTTAAATACTCTGACACCATAATTAATTAAAAGAGATGGTTTTTTATTATTTATCATATTATTAAATCATCTTTTTGCTATTTAAACTTTATAAAATGCTTTTCACGGAAATAACTTTATTAATATCTCACTATCTGATTCAACTTAGTGAGTTTTTGATAACTAAAAAAACAATCCTTTCAAAAAAACTTTCAACAAAAAAACATCAACACAATGGGCATATACAAGTAAACGCGATTCCATCAAACTTAAGTTCTTCAAACCAACCAAAGCTCCTTATCTAAGCCAACTAAACTTTAAAAAATATTCTTTTTTTTAAACACATCCTTTGGCTAATATGAAACATACTATTAATACAAAAAATAACCAATTATTATAAAAATTATGGTAGGACATTGAACACTAAGAGAAAACATCATAAAAATTTTAAAAGGGTTAGATGTGTAGTTAAACATAAAACATGAAGATATTAATTTTTAAAAAGTTAGATATGTAAAATAACATAAAACATGAAGATATTAATTTTAAAAAGGTTAGATGTGTAGTTAAACATAAAACATGAAGATATTAATTTTAAAAAGGTTAGATGTGTAGTTAAACATAAAACATGAAGATATTAATTTTAAAAAGGTTAAATGTGTAGTTAAACATAAAACAAGACGATATTGATTAAAAAAAACTGATTATTATGAAAAATAAAATTATTTTAGCTATTTTTGCATTTTTAATATTTTGTACAATAGGTTCCATTTCACCTGCTGAGGCAAATGATGTTTTTAATTTTGGTGATATTCCACTTGAAGATTCTACTTTTAATTTAAATGATGCTTTTCCAATTGACGATTTTACTTTTAATTCAATTAATAATGTTCCAGTTAAAAGTGGTACTGTTAATTCAAATAAAATTCTTCCTACTAAAAGTCCTACTTTTTCTTCGAATGACGGTTCTCCAGTTAAATTAACAGGAAGTAAATCATCATATGGAGTTAATAAAAATTATAAAACTCCTCAGGTTGCAGTTAATACAAAAAAAGCTATTAAAATCACTCCTAAAACTAATCCAACTGATGATAAAATATCAAAATATACTACTCTCAATAAATACACTAAAAATTATTATACTTTAATGAGTATTATGACCAAATTTGAAAAATCTGGTGGAGGCACAGTAATTTTGACAAAAGGAACTTATACTATAACCAATTCGGTTGCTGTTCCTTCTAATGTTAATATAATATTGGAAAATGGAGTCACTATTAAAAAAGGCACAAAAACTGGAACTTCAAGATTTCCAGCAGCTAAATCCATGTTTCAGCTAGTGCCACCTAGCAAAATTCAAAAAAATTCTGTGTATGGAAAATATAATGGTGTGTCTAATGTAAATATTATTGGCAAAGGATCTAGTACCTTTGACTTAGGATATTCTAATGGTGCCCATGGGATTGCAGTTGGACACAATAAAAATGTAAAGATACAAGGTATAACATTTAAAAATTTAAATGGTGGTCACTTCATTGAAGTTACTGCTTCAAATAAGGTCTCTATCAGTAACTGTAAATTTTTAAGTTCTAAAGCTTCTAGTAAGCTAAAAGCTGAGGCAATTAACCTTGATACTCCAGATAAAAATACTAAAGGTTTTCCATATGTATGGTCAAAACAGGACAGAACTCCTAATAAAAATGTAGTAATTGAAAATAATGTTTTTAAAAATTTAGATAAGTCTATTGGCACACATAAATACTCACAAGATAAGTATCAAGGGAAATATGTGGTAAATAAAGGACAAAGGTATCATACTGGAATAGTTATCAAAAACAATGAAATAACTAACATGAGGGCCGATGCAATATGTATATTGAATTGGAAAGATTCTCAAATTATTAATAATAATATCAAAAACGTTCCAAAAAATTCAAATAATTATAGGGGAGTACGTGTAACTGGAGTCAATATTAGTATTAAATACAATAAATTTGACAATATGATGCGTCCAATACAATTTTTACCTATAAAGAATGTTAATGAAGGGTCAATGTATTCTATAACATACTGTACTTTAACAAGCCAAAATGAAAATGATCTCAGATATAATTTATGCTCAAATTTAGGTGAATATTATACACGGATTAATAATAATTTAGGTTCAATAACCTCAAAAAGAATACCTGTTTTCATTTAATAAATTTAAAACCAAAGAACAATCGTTTTTGCTTAGAAATTTATAGAGAGGTTAATACTTTTAAAAAATTTATTACTTCCTCATTTTATTTTAATAAATGTAGGTTTTAATGAATATTTTTAATGTATCTCTCTAAAAAATCTTTATAGCTAGAGAAGAAATTTTTTGCTTTTTAACGTTTTTAATTTGCTGTGTTATCCTAATATAACTGTTACTTCTTAAATATTTAAGACTGTAAAAAATACATTTAAATAAACTGTTTTTTCTTTTTTCTTTTTTTCTGATTCCTCGATATAAGTATAGTAAGTACTAGCCCTATTTTTTTTCATTAATTGAAAAAATTCTATATAGTGCTAACATATGTTTTGATTTTAATTTATAAATAAAAATTTTATTATTCTAGTAAAATATTTATATTATAATCTTTTTAAAGTTGTATTTTTCATATTTAAAGTTTAAAAATTATATATTTAATAAGTAATTCACTTATAATTAAATTTTTAAGTTTATAACTATTTCTATATCATATTATATAATTTAAATAATTTTTATCAGATTTAATTTTTTAATAAAATATAAAAAGATAATTGTAGGAAATTATAGAAATTTAGTTATAAATTATGCTAAGCAATATAATTACTCTTATTTCTTTAAAAACTTTTTAATACTTCTTAATTATCTTAAAATTGATATTTTTTCCTTTTAAATATTTTTAAATTTTATAATTCCTTAACATGTTTTTAAAAATAATTAAAAGGATTGTAAATCTTATTTAATATCATAATATTCTTTGGAAATATGAAGGAGATGATTTAATAACCCATAACTCTTTTTTCATAATTTTCATTACCAAATGCTCTTTGTCACTCATTAAAAAATCTATTTAACTATTTATCTTCCTTTTTTAATTTTTCAACCATTTAAAGAAATATTTTTGCATATGGATAACACAGTTATGAACCAACACTGTTAAAGGATGTACAATTGGAGAATCAAATTCAAAATCTGGAACTTGAAGTGTTGTGAACCAACACTGTTAAAAGATGTACAGTATTTAACCTATTATTATTTTTCCATTTGTATAGACTTTTTTGATTAAAATAGTCATAAAAGGTAAAATTTTATTGCAACAATTTTTTTAAATAAGATTTAATCAAGTTGTTAGACTAATCTTAATAAAAAATACCTCCCTTGTATTCACATTAAGAAGTTCAAAATTCTAACAAAATAAGTGTGATGTAGCTAATATAAATAAAAAAATTTAATAAACTAAACACTATAAATAAAAAAATTAAATAATACTAAGTAAAATCCTTATGAATATACGGGAAGAATATTTAATTTAGTGTTTATAACAACCAAAGATTATGAACACATATTTAGTGGTTATATGAGAAAAATAAAGGTATCTGTTATAGTTCCAGTATATAATTCTGAAAAATATCTAAAAAAATGTTTAGATAGTCTTATTAATCAAACATTAAGTGAGATTGAAATTATATGTGTCGATGATGGGTCAACAGATGATTCACCTGAAATATTAAGTTCTTATTCTAGAAAAAATAATAGGATAAAGATAATTACTCAAAAAAATAAAGATGTAGGGGCTGCTCGAAAAACAGGGTTAAAAATAGCTAAGGGTGAATATATAGCATTTGTTGATGATGATGATTGGTTAGCTAAAGATTCTTTTGAAAAATTATATAAGAATGCCAAATCTAATGATTCCGATCTTGTGCTGTTTAAAGCTGTTTTTTATTATCCTAATAATGAATCTTATATTTATCCAAAATCCTTTAATCTTGAACAATATTTTAATGAAGTTAATGATTATGATGATTTTGTTTTTAAGGCAGAAGACATCAAAAAACAAGTTATGAATGCTTTTTTTGCTCCTTGGTATAAATTTTACAAATCAAAATTTCTGAACAAATATAATTTCTATTTTAAAGAGAACATAACCTATCCTGATGTTCCATTCCATGTTCAAGTATTATTAAGAGCTAAACGATTATCTTTTTGTCCTGAAAATTTGTATTTCTATAGGCGAGATCATCAAGAGTCCATGTTATTAATTTCAAAAAATTCTCCTAGAATATTTGATATTTTTGAAGTAATTGATGAAGTTGAAAGCTTTTTAACTGAAAATGATTTAATGAAAAAATACAAATTTGAATTTATTCAATTTAAACTAGAACAAATTAATTTTTGGTTTTTAAGATGTGGTAAAAGCTATAGAGATGAATATTTTAATAAATCAAAAAAAAATCTTTATGATATGAATTTATCTGAGAATAAGTTGAAAAAATTACCTAAAGCTTATAAAAAAATTTATTTAAATATTGTTAATTCTAATTCTTATCAGGAAGTTGAGTTATTAAATGAAATTAAAGAATTAAAAAATAAAATTCAACGATGTAAAAATCAAAAAAATAGGCTTGAGAAAAGAATTAAAAACATAGAATCATCAAATGTTTGGAAACTCTCAAAACAAATTAAAAAACTTATTAAATGGCTTTAAAACATTTTTTTCTAAAAAATTAATTAAATATAAATATGACTTATTAAAAATTAATTAGAAATTTAGTACTTATATTAGGTTTTTGGAAATAATCTATTGTAATTCTATCTAGTTTATATTTTAAATTTAAATCCTTAATATTTAAGATATTAACATTTAAAGAAAGAAAATATAAAAAATATTGTATAAAAATTAGCTAAGGAATATTTCAGTTAGAAAATGAGTATAAAATACTTTTTTGTTTTTTTTAACCATTAATTGATAAAATTGATGTATCTTGTTAAGAAGAGGTTTTTCATGAAATCCACGAAAATATCAGTAATTATTCCAGTATATAATTCTGAAAACTATATTGAACAATGTTTAGAAAGTATTCTTAATCAAACATTAGAAGATATAGAAATAATTTGTGTTGATGATGGTTCTACTGATAATTCACTTGATATATTGGAAAAATATGCTAGTGAAGATGATAGAATCATTATAATAGCTAATGAACATAAAGGATCTGGAGCAGCTAGAAATTCTGGATTGAAAATAGCTAAAGGAGAATATATATCATTTATAGATTCTGATGATTGGATTGAGTTAAATACTTTTGAAGAACTTTATGGGGTTGGGAAACCTAAAGATGTAGACATGGTTTTTTTCAAGATGCTTAATTATGATGAAAAAAACGATGAACTTTATAATTCGGATTATTATGATTTTGCATGCATAAAAAAGTTTTTTACAGGTTTAACTTATGATTTCCATGATTTTAGAGATAAACTCTTTCATATTGCTGTTTCTCCTTGTAATAAATTATATAAACGAAGTTTTTTAGAAAGAATAAGTTCTAAATTCCCTGAAGGATTAATTTTTGAAGACAACCCTTTTTTCTATCATAACATCTTAAATGCTAAAAAAGTGTTATTACATGATAAATACTTCTATTTTAGACGAAGGAGAAATAATTCTGTTATGTCCTCCCTTGATACTAATCATTTTGATATTATTCCAATAGCTAATGAAATAATTAATGTTTTTAAAAATAATAATCTTTTTGAAGAATTTAAGAGAAGTCTTTTGAATAAAAAAATAGTTTTAATTAAAAATCTTGTATTTGAGAAATTGGATGAAAAATACCAGAAAAAGTTTTTTGAAAAGATTGTAAAAGATTTTAATGGGATTTCTAAAGATTCCAATCAGAGGACAGACTATTTTTCTAATTTAAATCGAAGGAATTTACTTTTTTATTTAAATATATCGGAATCAAGATCTTTCACTGAGTTTACTATGTTAAATAATATTTCAAATTTGACAATTGATAATAATAATCTTAAAAATGAAATTAAATCTATTAAAAGAGAAATTAAATCTGTTAAAAAAGAAAATAAAGTTATTAAAAAGAGAAACAAGTGGTTTAAAGAAAATAATACTATTATTAAGGAGAAAAATAAAGGTTTGAAAGATAAAATTGAGCTAATGGAACAGTCTAATAGTTGGAAAATAACCAAACCTATTCGTATAATTACAAGGCTTTTTAAAAATTAAACTGAATTAATATGAAAATATAAAGATTGAAATTGTATTTTTTAGTAAGATAAGGAAATATAGTATTTTTTTGATTATTGAAGAATTATACTCTATTTTGCTAATTATTTAGCAATTTTAATGTTATTATTTTAATTATTATTTTAATTATTTTAATTATTATTTTAATTATTTTAATTATTTTTTTGGTACAGATTAAAATAAATTTATTTATAATTATTCCCTGTTTAAAAGCTAATTAAAATATTATCTGATAAAAATAATTAATTTTATAAGTATTAAGGTGCAATAAATGCCAAAAGTCTCGGTAATAATACCTATATATAATATAGAAGATTATTTAGGTGAATGTTTGCTAAGTATTATTAATCAAACATTAAATGATATAGAAATAATTTGCATTAATGATGGCTCTACAGACAATAGTTTATCAATATTAGAGAAATATGCAGAACAAGATAAAAGAATAAAAATAATTTCTCAAAGCAATAAAGGTGCTGCTGTTGCAAGAAATGAAGGTATAAATATAGCTAAAGGAGAATGTTTATCAATATTGGATGGGGATGATTTTTATGATCTATTCATGCTTGAAAAAATGTATGAAAAGCTAAACAACACTAATTCAGACATTGTAATTTGTAAATCAAGACATTATGATATGAAGTCCGGTCGTTATTCTAATATTGGCTATGCAGTACGTGAAAGATTTATAAACAAAAAAGAAAAGGAAAAAAAAGTTTTCAATTATAAAGATGTTTCAGGACATATATTTGACTTTTGTGTAGGCTGGAGTTGGGATAAATTATATAAAAAATCCTTTGTACTGAATAATAATTTAAAATTTCAAGATTTAAGAAGTTCAAATGATCTTTTTTTTGTTTTTTCCTCAATTGTTAAAGCTAAAAGAATTTTCATAGTAGATGAAGTATTAGCAACACATAGGAGAAATGTCGACACATCCTTATCTAAAACAAGAGAAAATGATCCTTTATGTTTTTATGATGCTATTTCTGCTTTAAAAAGAGAGTTAGTTAATATGAATATTTTTAAAGGAAATGTTGAGAGGAGTTTTATTAACTGGAGCTTACATTTTTGTTTTTGGCACCTTGACTCAAATAAAGAGAGAGATATTATTTATGAAAACTTAACAAATAAGATTTTCAATGAATTAGAATTTTATAACTATCCTAAAGAATATTTTTATAATTTAAGAAATTATAAGAGATTAACGATTATGAAAAACCATTCAAGGATTGTTAAACTATTGGTTTTAAATGAATCATCAAAACTTATTAAGTTATTTAAAAAAATAGCTAGTTTTTTGAAAAAAACACTTTCATATATAAAAAAGAAATGATAAAATGGGCATGTTAGATAATAATTACAAAATGCCTTAAAAGATTTGAATCTAATATATTTTTCAGAATTTTCCGTGTTTTAAGTGTTTCTTGGTGATTTCAATCTTATCTCTTGGAAAAAAATTTCATAGAGCTTATTCAGTGATTAAATGAAAAAAAGATTCTATTAAATAGTTTTAAAATATATAAATACAATTCTTGTTAAAATATCAGAACCTAATATTAAATTAGCTTATTTAGTTCAATATTATCCAAATTCAAATCTAATCAATTTTTGCAAAAATATTTTTAGAAAAGTTTCTCATTCAGTGATTAGTTGCTCGAAATTAAAGAAAAATTATTTTAAAAATTTTTCACGCTTGTTTTTTTCATTAACATTCACTAAAACTTAGATAAACAGTTTTTAAAATATAATAATATTATATAAAAAAATATTTCATTAACTATAAATAGTATTTTATTTCATATACTTGTAAAATAAAGAGGATATTGTTCACATTTAACATAAATAACATTTATCCTAATATTCCAATTTAAAGTGATTTTATGTTTTACATAATCCTAAAAGAGAAATTTAATATTAAAAAGGCTTACACGATTTATAATGCCTATAAAATAATAAAGTCTCAAAATTTTTTTGATGAGGAGTATTATTTAAAAAAATATCCTGAAGTTCAAGATTCAAAAATAAGTCCTCTGAATCATTATATTTATCATGGATATAAAGAAAAAAAGCAACCAAGTGAAAATTTTGATGGAAATTATTATTTAGAACGATACAAAGATGTTAAGAAAAGTTCCACTAATCCATTAATACATTATATTCTGCATGGTCAAAAAGAAGGGAGATGCCCAAATAAAAAAACTGAAAATGAAAAATTTCAAAAATATTTATCTAAATTAGATAATATGGATAAAGAATCTCTCAAACCTTTTTTGATTAAGTTTAGTAGAGAACTTAAAATATCTAAAGCTAATAATAGCTTAGATAGCTCTTTATTCCAACCACACCAATGGGAAACATTGCAAAATATCCTCAAAGATTATAATGCTTTTTATATCAGGAATTATGTTCCAGAAGATAAATATCCTGAATTTTTAGAAGAATGGTATTTTAATAAAACTGGAAAAGAATTAGATCTTAAAAACCCTAAGACATTTAATGAAAAAATTCAATGGTTGAAGCTATTTGATAGCACTCCTATAAAAACTAAACTTAGTGATAAATACTTAGTACGGGATTGGATTAAAGAAAAAATAGGAGATAAATACTTAATTCCTCTTTTAGGAGCTTACAATGATTTTGATGAGATAGAATTTAATAAATTACCAGATAAATTCGTGATTAAAGCTAATCATGGAACTCAGATGAATATTATAGTGGAAAATAAAGAGGAATTAGATAAAAAACTTGCAAAAAATAAGATAGATACTTGGCTAAACATGAATCAAGCGTTTATAGCTGGATTAGAACTTCATTATTCAGATATAAAACCAAAAATATTAATTGAAAAATATATTGCTAAAGAAGACCAGGCTCTTAAAGAATATAAAATATCCTGTTTTGATGGAAAACCTGGGGTTATTCGGGTTGAGTATGATAAACAGAATGATCATAGATTAAATATTTGTGATATAGACTATAATTTGTTACCTGTAAAAGTACATCCTATAAACAAGGTTATTCATAATTTTAAAGATGAAAAACCTAAAACATTTGATAAAATGTTAGAATTAGCTAAAATTTTATCTGAAGGCTTTTGCTATGTAAGGGTTGATTTTTATAGTGTAGATGATAAAATATACTTTGGAGAGATGACTTTTACGCCAGGAAGTGGAACTACTGTTATTTCACCAGAGGAATTCCATAGAAAATTAGGGGATTTAATAAAGCTACCAAATTCGACTGATTAAAATAAAAAGTGCTTATGCATATTTATTAGTATTATAGAATGTGTCAAAATTTTACTCTTAAAAAAAACATTTTACAGGATATATTTCTTATTTGGGATATAAATTTCTTGTTTAGGATATAGGATTCCTGTTTAAGATTTGTATTTCTTATTTGGGATATAAATTTCTTGTTTAGGATATTGATTTTCCTGTTTAAGATTTGTATTTCTTATTTGGGATATAGATTTTCTATTTAGGATATAAATTTCCTATTTAGGATTTGTATTTCTTACTTAGGATATAAATTTCTTATTTGGGATATAAATTTATCAATTATAATATATATTTCTTATTAGAACTGTTTTTTGTTGAAAAGATTTGATAAGAGAAAAAATTTTAACCCCATCAATATTATATTCCTTTAGAATATAAATTATTAAGGTTTTAAATGTTAAGGTGTTGTGGATGCCGAAAGTATCAATTGTAATACCCGTGTATAATGTAGAAGAATATCTGAGGACGTGTTTGGATAGTGTTGTTAATCAAACATTGGAGGATATAGAAATAATTTGCATTAACGATGGTTCTACAGATAATAGCTTGTCAATTTTAGAAGAATTTGCTAAAAAAGACAATAGAATAAAATTGATTTCAAAACCAAACTCTGGCTACGGCCATACTATGAATTTGGGAATAAAAGAGTCTCAAGGAGAGTATATTGGTATAGTTGAGCCTGATGATTATGTTTCATTAGAAATGTATGAAACTCTTTATAAAAGTGCTTTAAAACATGATGTTGACTTTATAAAAGCAGATTTTTGCAGATTTGAAGGAGAAGGAGAAACAATTAAATTTTCATACAATCATCTTTCAACTGATGATAGCTATTATAATCGATTAATCGATCCACAAAATGACACTAAACCTTTTAATTTCACAATGAATACTTGGTCTGGGATTTATAAGAGAAACTTCATTGAAAAACATAAAATTTGCCATAATGAATCTCCTGGTGCTTCTTTTCAAGATAATGGATTTTGGTTTCAAACATTTTCTTTAGCTACAAAGATTTATTTTTTGAATAAACCATTTTATTTAAAAAGGAAAGATAATCCTAATTCCTCTGTAATGAGTAAAGAAAAAGTTTTTGTAGTGTGTGATGAATATGAATTCATAAGAAAATTTTTAGACAATAATCCCATAATCCGGGAAAATACAGGACTTAAAAATGAATTAATAGCTATTTATCAAAGTAAAAGATTCAATAATTATTTATTTAGTTTGAGGAGGATTGATGAGAAATTTAGAAAAGTGTTTTTGAAAAGGTTTCATGAAGACTATGTTTTAGCAGAAAATAGTCAAGAGCTAAATAAACATTTTTTCAGTGAAAAAAATTGGTATTTTTTACAGCTAATAATCAATGATTCTGATAGGTTTTATAAAGAATATTTCAATATTCCCTCTATTTTTAAAAAAACAAAGTTAAATTCTCTTTTAAATTTTTTATATGTAGTTAAAAAATCAAAAGGAAATCTTAAAAGGATATACAATTTTTTAAAAGCTTTTAGAATGATTAAAAAATTGAATCTATTTGATGAAGAACAGTATATAAAAAAAAACTATAGGTTAAATTTGTCTAGTATAAGTCCTCTTAACCATTACATATTCCATGGATTTAAAGAAAATAAAATGCCTAGTGATGAATTTGATGGAAATTATTATTTAAAAGTAAATGAGGATGTTAGAAAAACTAAACAAAATCCATTGGTACATTATGTGCTGTATGGAAAAAAAGAAGGCAGGTCTCCAAATAGATTCAGTACCTCTAAAACCACCGATAACGACTTATAAATTAATAATCACATTTTAACAAGTTATGATTATATTATTTTCATGATAAAATAAGTTAATCAAACCCTTAATTTTTTTAAAATCGGATATTTGGTTTATTAATTGATACTTAGTTTAATAGTAAATAAAATCAAAGTAGAAGTACCCGTAATTCAAAATTTTAGAAAAGTTAATAAAATTTGTTTCCTTATAAATTCTTTAAATAAATTATAAAAATTAATATTATTTCACTTGAAAAAGAAGGTTTTTCTTTATTTGAAAAATTTTTTTATTTTTTTTAAAGGTTAAAAATGAAGGTTTTTCTTTATTTTAAAAAAAATAACATAAATTAAAACTATAAATAATACTTCAAAAAATATAGAAATTTTAAATTAAAATTAAATAATATAATGATTTTATTAAACCTATTTATAAAATATTATTTTATTATTTACTATTTAAAGAAATTATATGACGATAAATTTATTAAAAATATTAAAAAAAAAATGACTAATGACCTCTTCCAAAGCATTATTTTTTTATAGTTGGATTTATTATGAATTATAAAGTTAGTATTGTTGTTCCTGTTTTTAATGTTGAAAATTATATAGAAGCTGCTTTTGAGTCTATTAAAAATCAAACTATTGGTTTTAATAATCTTGAAGTAATAATGGTCAATGATTGTTCTAGTGATAAAAGTGGGAAAATCATTGATAAGTATGCTCGTGAGTATGATAATTGTATAGCTATTCATTTAAAAGAAAATAGTGGTGCAGCAGGACGCCCAAGGAATGTAGCTATTGAAAATGCTAGCTCTGACTATATCATGTTTTTAGATCCTGATGACTATTATGAAAATAATGCTTGCAAAACATTATATGATGAAATAGTAAAAGGATATAAGGATATAGTTTTTGGGAACATCTTCAGAAAAAAAGGAAATAACACGATTAAATTAGACTTACATTGGTTTGAAGGGATAACAGATGTTGAAAAAATTGATGATAATATAAATATGTTGTTTTTACCTCCCTCTCTATCTGCAAAAATCATTAAAAGAAAATTTTTAATAAAAAATGATATTAAATTTCTTGAGGGTGTTCCAGGTCAAGATTCTGTATTTATTGTGGAAACTTTATTTAATGCAAATGGGATAAAGTTTTTAAAGGATAAATATATTTATACTTATGTTTTTAGGGATGATTCTATAACAAATAATCTTACTTTGAAATACTTTAAGGGAGCTATGTTTTCATTAAAAGAAAGGTATTATTTATATGAAAAATATGGGAATGAAAAATATTTTAGGATTCATTCTAGTAATTTTTTAAATTTTTTCTTACCCAAAATTTTAGCTAGTGATTTTGATTCAGAAGATGAAATTAAAGAAATTTTAGAATATACTGGGTGGTTTATTAGTAAATGTGTAGAAATTGGTTCAAAACCAAGTTCTAATCTCCTTCTTCTATTATTCAACTTAATGGTAGAAAAGGATATAGAAAATATTCTTCTATACAAAAAGGTTTTTAATCAGGATATTAAAGGGTCTATTGAAAATATAGCTATGTTACAATCAATTAAAGGTTGGATTTCATATAAACAGTTAAATATATTAAAAAGATTCAAAAAAAGATTTTTTTAATCATAGTCTTTTCGTTAAAATAAAAACTATACAAAAAAATCAAATAATATCCTTAAAATTTTATCTAAATAGGTTTTTGAGATATCTTAAGTTACTTGGGTAGTTTTTTGTGATTATCATTTTTTTTTAGAAACTTTTCCAATGGCATGTTTTTTAAAAATAAATTGAGTTTTAAAAACTTTTTTTTTTAACATTAAAAATCTTCTGCATAATTATTTTGTTCAACCAATTTATAAATAAAAATTAAAAATTTTTTAAAAAAAATCAAATATACTACATTTTGTTCAAATATAAATTGAATTTTTTAATTTTGTTCATTAAAATAGAATTGTGTTACGACCGCATTAAATGATATCTTTTTTTAACATTAGATGATATAACTTAATAAAAAATTTCAATATATTTCATGAAAATTTTTAAAAAAAATCTAATCTTGAAAAAAAGGAATTAAATTTTTTATCATACAGTTATTCCTGGGTTTTTCTAAAGGTAAAAATCCAAGAAAAGATTGTGATAAAAAGTTTTTTTCTTAATAAATATAATAATATTTATAATAATCTTAAATCTTCTGGTTTAAATCCATTAATTCATATTTTTATCAATGGTATTTTTGAAGGAGGTATAAAGATATGAAACCAAATATTAGGGAAAATTCATTAAAAAGAAAAAAAATAATAGAACAAAATTATATTTTCCTTGAAAATCCATTTTTCAATGAATATCCTTTAGTTTCTATACAACTAATTAATAAAAATGGAATCAATAGCTTAAAAAGACTTTTTAAAAATTTTGAAAAAGATATTGTATATCCTAATTATGAAATAATTGTTGTAGATAATAATTCAAATGATAAATCCATTGATTTTTTAGAAAAAAAAGGAAAGGACTTACCTTTAAAAATAATAAAAAATAATAATTATAAAACGTTTTCTGAAGCAAACAACCAAGCAACAAAAATAGCTAAAGGTGATTATCTTTTATTATTACATAATAATATTGAACCAAGCTATGGTTGGCTTAATGAAATGATGGGAGTCATGTTAAACAATGATAATGTTGGTTCTGTAGGAGCAAAATTAGTTTATCCAAATATTAACAATAATGATAAAAACAAATCTCTAAATGTTCAACATGCTGGAATAGCTTTTAAATCAGAAGGGATGAATTTTCACCCATTTATTGTAGGCAATGGTTTAAAGCCATTTGATCCATCAATTAAAACTGAAACTGTTTTAGGGACCACAGCATCTACTTTGTTAATTAAAAAAAGTGTTTATGAAGAATTAGGGGGGTTAGATGAGAGATATGTTTATGAATATGCTGACATTGATTTAGCACTTAAGCTCATTGAAGATGAGCATAAAAATTATTTGTGTTCATCTGCATTACTTTTTAATCATGACTCACCTATTCAGAAAAAAGATATGGAGGAAGATGTTTTAAAAAGAATGAACTATGATTTTGAACTATTAAATCGGAAATGGGGAACATATCTTTTGGAAAAAACTTTTAAAGATAAATTAAACTCTAAACATTTTTTTGTGAAAGATTCTCTCAGGATAGGACTTGTTGTCACAGAAACGGGAGATGAATCAAGAGCTGGAGATTTTTTCACAGCTTTAGAACTTGCTGAAGAATTTAAAAAAATAGGTTATGAAGTTACATTTATTAATAGGAAAGATAAGATTATTGATGGACATATTGATGTTTTAATTAATTTTTTACATAAATTCAATATTTCTTCACTAAAATTGGAAGAAAATACTGTAAAAATTGCATGGATGAGAAATTGGTTTGATAAATGGTTGAAAAATTGGAATATAAATGATTATGACATTTATTTCGCATCTAGTCAAACTGCTTGTGATTATGTTACAAAACATCTTGGTAAAAAGGTATTTTTACTACCAATAGCTACTAACCCATATAAATTTCAAATAAAAAATCCTGTTAAAAAATATGAATCTGACTATTGTTTTACAGGTAGCTACTGGAAGTACCCTCGGGAAATTATTGAATTATTAGATCCAGATTCTTTAGATTATACTTTTTCTATTTATGGTGAAAATTGGGATAAAATAAAGAAATTTAGACCTTATAATAAGGGATTCATTAAATATAAAGATATTCCCAAAATTTATGCCTCAACTAAACTTGTTATTGATGATGCAAATCATGCTACAAAAAAATATGGTTCTGTTAATAGTAGAGTCTTTGATGCTATTGCTTCAGGAACATTAGTGATTACTAATGGAATAATTGGTGGGAATGAAACTTTTAATGGTAAATTACCATGTTTCACTTCTAAATCTGAATTAAATAATCTAATTAAATTTTATTTAGAAAATGAAAAAGAACGTATTGATAAAATTAATGAACTTAAAGATTTTGTTTTGAAATATCATACTTATGAAAAAAGGGCACTGACAATAAAAAACACTATTGAAAAAGAATTTTAAGGATTAATTTCAATATAATGTGAATAAAACAAAGTTAATTATTCATGAATTAATTTATTTGTAAATCAAGATATTTTTTTATTTATAGTGGTTTGTAAATTAATTTAATTCTATTTAATAAATTATTGGAATCTTTAAAATTTATAATTTTATTTAAATTAATTTATTAAATAAAATAATCATTAATATAATTTATTTTTATAAAAAATATTATTAAAAATATAAATATTAAAATTAAATAGATTAA
>WRMT01000029.1 GCA_009777005.1 Methanobrevibacter sp.
AATATTAAAAAATCTTTAAAATAAAAAGTTATTTAGTTTATATTTAGCTATTTAATACTATAAATATTTTTTGTAATAACATATATATGAATAATAATATTTAAATTCGTTAAACATATAAGTAATTGAGTGATAAAAAACCCTAATAAAATAATAGATAATTCAAAAAAGATATTTGAATAAGGTGTTTAATAAGAGTTGAAAGTAAAATTGGTTATAAATCATATCCTCTTAAAATTAGGTAGATTAGAAGTCCGAAAAAGCCATAATCTAAAAAGGTTAATACATTCCTACTAAGGAGCATTTAAAAGTCTGGAGTTTTAAGGAAAAAATAAATGTTTTATTTACAAATAAAAATGGGAAATTTTGAAAGAAACTCCACAAAAATTGACATTCCCTATTCAAAATATTAATATATTATAAAATCAAAATCTTAAATGTGTAAACTAAAATGCTTAAAAAATGTAAACTAAAAAACTCAAAAAATGTAAACTAAAAATCTTAAAAAATGTAAACTAAAATACTCAAAAAGGTAAAAGTGAATTATGTTATATGTAAATCGAATATCTGATAAGGAGCTTAAAAGAAAATTAGGTGTTTCTGGGGCAGTGCTGATACGAGGTCCTAAAGCATGCGGAAAAACAGAATCAGCAAAACAATTTGCAAAAAGTATATTAAACATTGACCAAGATGAACAAGTACCTCTGCTTATGGAAACTTCTCCAAAAAGACTTTTAATTGGTGAAACTCCTCGATTAATTGATGAATGGCAAGAGCAGCCAAAAATTTGGAATTATATACGTCACGAAGTGGATAATCGTAGGCAACCAGCACAATTTATTTTGGCTGGCTCAGCAAATCCTGAAGAAAGTATAAAACTACATTCTGGAGCAGGGCGATTTACTACCCTCGATATGAGAACAATGGCATGGGAAGAATTAGGTTTTTCCTCAGGAAAAATTAGTATGCAAACTTTATTTTCTGACTCTCAAAGAGATATTGAAGTTTCAGATAAACCAACTGCCTTGGAATTTATTATTGAAAAAATGATTATAGGAGGGTTTCCTGGATTATTGGGTAAAAAGATGAGGGATTCCATTGATTTAAATAGGGCATACATTGATTTGATTAGTGAAGTAGATATAAGCCGAATTTCAAATGTGAAACGTGACCCTATAAAAGTTCAAAACTTACTCCGTTCTATTGCTCGAAACACCTCAACAACAGTAGGTATTAAAACTTTAGAATTTGATATTCAAAAAAAAGAAAACAATGGTCTTTCTCGTCCAGCTATTTATAAATATCTAGATGCACTAAAGCGTTTGATGATTATTGAGGAACAAGAAGTATGGAATACTCATATTCGTTCTTCAGCATCACTACGTAAAACACCAAAACGTCATTTTACAGATGTTTGTCTGTCAATTGCAGCACTTGGTGCTGATTTTGACTCTTTAATCAATGATCTTAATTTCACAGGATTTTTATTTGAATCATTGGTAACACATGACCTTAGAGTTTATGCACAAGCAAATGATGCTAAAGTTTATCATTATCAGGATTCATATGGTTTAGAAGTGGATGCCATTGCGGAAAAATATAATGGAGAGTGGATTGCTTTTGAAATAAAGCTTGGAACTGGGCAAATTGAAGAAGCTGCTAGAAACCTTCATAAAATGGTTTCAAAGTTAGACAAATCAAAAGTTCAGCAGCTAAAATCACTGAATATAATTACAGGTACTGGAATAAGTTATACTAGAACAGATAAAATTAATGTTATTTCACTATCATCATTAGGAGTTTAGCTTTGATTTAAAAAAAAGAAGTATAAGAGAAACTTCATGACAACATAACAATAAATAATATTCAGTTCTTTTAATAAAGTTATAGATTTTAGATGGAATAGCTACTGGGTTGTTGTTATATACTTTGAAAGTCATTTTGGTTTTCACAGGAATAATGTATATTTAGCTATTTATAAAAATAATTGTTAATTTTAAATAAAATTTTTGAATATAAACATTATAAATATAAGATTTAATAGGAAAACAAAGCAATGGACGAAACACAAAAAATTAAGATAAACGACCATATAAATTCATCTTTAGAGTTAAATTCAGCAGCTACAGAATTTTTTGAGAATGTAAATCAATTATCTGAAAATATGATTGAAATTGATTTTGAAAACATTATTTTTATGAGCAGAGCATTTACTCAGGAATATGTCGCTCAAAAAATTAAAACTCAAAAAGACATTAAAGAAGTGAATATTTCAAAAGACATTTTACTTATACTTAGGATGGTTGAAAAAAGCTTTGGAATATCTTAAAAAATTATTTTTATTTAATTATTAATTCTAGTGTTACTATTCTAACATAAAATTTTGAGAAATATTTTAATTGTTGTTCAATATGAGTTTTCAAATATAATTCTCTTTTTTAGTGAAAGGCTTTAATTTATGCTAAAGTCATAATTTTATAAAATGATTATAATTATATTAATTTAATTTTTATGAATGTTAATATTCTTAATATTAAAAATAATTGAAAATAATTTTTATATTTAGAATAAGAAGAAATAATAGAAATAATTAATCAAATAACAAATTATTCATCATAAATAAAAATTTTAAAAAAGCAAAAAATTTCTTCTCAAACTATAACCTTTCCAAAGATGTTGGACTAAGATTCATAACCATAAATGCCTACATACTTGTTTATGAATTTTATAAAAAAAATTTTTATTAAATTTATGATGAAAAAAGATTAGAAAAAAAATAAAAAAATATTTAAAAGCTAAAAAAAGAGATTCGAATAGAGCTAAGAAACAGACCATCCTAATGTTTTTTGATTAATTTGATTACAAAGAATTTTTTTTTAGGATTAGAAGCGAACCTCAAACCTTCTTCTAGCTTCTTTCATATATGCAATTTTCTCTTTGGAAGGTGGAGTATTTATCTTTTTTATAAATTCACAAGCTTGTCTACCCCTTAATGTTGGTGTTGGTTCAATTCGTTCTGCCATATATATCCTTCCTTAATTTTCACTATCATAATATATTACTTTACCGTATAAAAATATTATTATTTTGGAATTGAAATTTTTCAAACTTTAATTCCAACCCTCTTCATCAATACCTTTAGCATGATGATTGATTAATGTTACAGCTTCATTTCCACTATCACAATCAGTGATAAATATATTTTTGCCCCCTACTAATTTGATTTCAATATTGTTTATCATTTTTTCAACTTTAACAATTTCACCAAATGGAATTCTAATATCGTCAGAACTATCAATAGCTATAACAACTCCCTTAGGGACAATTTTTAAAACAGAGGATAATTCAACTGGTGCGTAACCTAAATTTAAATTTGTATTATTATTTACAGCTAAACCAGCAACACCAAACAATAATGTATATTTTAGCTTTTTATTATAGGATTTACTATCTTGAAACATTTTCAGTCTGATTAAGTTACATTTAACTCCTTCTCTTAGTTCATCTTTATATTTTTCAGCTCTTTCTAATTTTATTTCATTCCATCTTGTTTCAGTTTTATAAATGTTTTCTATCAGATAATCATTAGCAGTTTGAAGTTTATATTCTATTTCTTCCGTTTCAGAAGTTCACCCCAATATTTTCTATAATTTTTCAAAAATAAATCAAAAAATTTATCTCTGATATCTTCAAAACTTCCTCCTTCCTCAAAAATAGATAAAAGTTCATTTTTTGGAGGATTATGATAAGCATCTACATCTAATAAACTTTTAATAAATTTTTCTTCTTTTGATGCTTCTTTTTTATCAAAAATTCCCATAAAGTGCCACCATCACCCATTTTAATTAATTATTTTAATCTTAATCAATATAGCTTTTGTTTAATAATTGTCTAATGGCGTTATTAAAAAGTTCTGACAATCATCATATAAATGAAATTCAAATGAAAAATTGCTCATATGAACTATAAGTGAAATCCAATAAGATTATCTGGAGTAATATTACCAACTAACCATAATAGTTGATTTCCAAACATTTTTGAGAATAGCCAAAGTGATTCAAAAGTTCATATGAAAAATCAATGATATTTGGTGTACTTCTATTTGTTTCTGCATAAATATCTGTGCCTTCAATTAAACTAGCATACCTCAAATCAGAGGAATCTCTTGAAAAATAAGGTCTATTTCTACCTTCAAGCAAAAAAACTTTATTAAAATTAGATTTTTCTAAATTATATAAAATATTCAATAATTGTAAAAGAACACCTTTTGAATTACGAACAGGATATTCATTTCCATTAAAAGTAAATGATTTTATTTTTTTAATATTTTGAGGAGTTTTGGATATATGAGAATTTTTTTCATGCCGAAGATATTTTTTTTCATTTGTTTTAATGTCATTAGCTGTTTGATCAAATTTAGAATTAGGTTTAGAATGATTCATTTTAACTGGTTTAACAGAGTGTAAATTTTTAATAAAGGTTCCAATGAGCTCATTTTCAGGTTTGTGACCAATAATATTTTCTGTCTCATCAGAAATTAATTTATATAACTTTTCATTCTGGGAATGAATCAAATTATTCCAAGCTTTTGGAATAGTTTCTTTAAGTAAATTTTTTATTTTTTTATTGTTATGGATTTTTTTAGCTTGTTTTAAAGCTTCTCCAGAAATAACTGAATTCTTATTTAAAAATTTTTCAAAACTTTCAACAATAGTAATTGTATCCTGTTTGTTTATTTCAATTGCGTGAAATCTTCTTTGAGACCATTCTTCAGAAATTAAAGGTAAATAAAACCACCATACTGTCCCATTAGTTAAAATAGCTAATTTTACTCCTGCTTCATAACAATATCTTAGTAATTGATCCTCATGATTTTTAAGATCTTCAGAAACCTTTTTAACTTCAACAAAAACTTTACTTTGATTATTACTCATTAAAGAATAATCCACTCTTCCACTTTCAGTAGAATATTCTGGAAAAACCTCTTCAGTATTAAAAATATCCCATCCTAATTTTTGAAATACTGGTAAGACCCTTCCTTGTTTAGTAGACGATTCATCTTCCAAAGCATTTTTCTTTTTTTTCAATTGATTAATAAGCATTTCCAAACTCATGAAACCACAAGAACTAATTTTATTAATATTTTATAATACAAAATAAGTTTGTCATTTATATTATAAAACTATTTAGAAGATAATTATGATTTAGCTACTTTCTTCTTTTCTTCATAAACTAAATCTAATAATTCCTTCCTTAACTTCTCTTTAAGTTTTTCATTAGCTTCTATTTTTTTGAAAAAATCCAAATTATTTTGCAATAAAAACAACATTTCTTTATCAAAATATTTATCAAAAATAGCTTCAACATTTTCTTTGGAATTATTAGCTATTTTATTTGATAATTCTTCATTAGCTAACATATTATCTTTAACTTGCTTTAGGAAAACTTTGTTTTCATCAGTAAAGTCTGTACCAAAAGCATCATTTAATTTTTTAATTATTTTAGATAATTTAGCTTTTTCTTCTGGTTTATATTTGCTTACATGGTCTGAAATAGGAGATAATTCTCCTTCACTTGTTAGAGAAATTGAAGTTTCACCTTTTTCTGTAACTTTATAAGAATCCATATCAACATCTTCTAAAACATTGAAAGGTAATGGATTGTTAATTGTTGGAAGCTTTTTATTTAAATATTTATTAAATATAAATAGCTTTTCTAAATTAACATCTGTAAAAGGCATTAGCTGAGATAAAAATGAATACATGCTTTGATATCTTCTTAAATCCTTTTTAAATTCTATTTGCTCTTCTTTACTTAGTTTTTTAAAGTCTTTTACCACAACATTTAATAAGCTATGAAGTTTTGGTTGAGAATCTCCTTTTTTATATGCTTTTACAAAATTATTTATGTTTTCTTCATCAAAAATGTAGTAATCTAATAGTTTACTCTCTAAATTATACAATTTATGATGATCTGTAGCTTCTTTAAGATAAGTTGATTCATAGTATGGTTGAAATGCCTTTTGTATTGTTTCAGTTTTATTTGCAAAGTCTAAAATCAAAGTATCATTTTTAATATTTTTGAAAATTCTATTAACTCTACTTAAAGTTTGTACTGCAGTTATTCCAGTTAAAACTTTATCAACATACATGGTATGGAGTAATGGTTCATCAAAACCAGTTTGAAATTTATTAGCTACTATCAATATCCTGTTAGGTTCTTTTTTAAATGCATTTACAATAGATTCATTAATTTCATTCAATGAATTTTCAGTATACTCTTGCATATCATGCTTTATTGAACCTGTAAAAGCAACCAAAGTTTTAATAGGGAAGTTTTTCTCTTTGATTTGCTTATCAAATTCTTTTTTATATAAAACAGCTTGTAAACGTGAGCCTGTAACTAACATAGCTCTTGCTTTTCCTTTGATTTTTTTATGGGTTGAGTTCATGAAATGATCCAGAATAATGTCTGTTTTATCAGAAATAGCTTTTGGATGTTGTTCAACAAATTTTCTTAAAACTTTTTGAGCCTTCTTTTTATCATATTCTGGATCTTCTTCTATCTTTTTAACAAGGCTAAAATAAGATGAATAAGTTAAATAATTCTTTAAAACATCAAGAATAAATCCTTCTTCAATAGCTTGTTTCATGGTATATTCATGGAACGGATGAAATTCGCCTAAACTATCTTCAGTTCCAAACATTTCCAATGTTTTATTTTTAGGAGTAGCTGTAAAAGCAAAAAAGCTAATATTGCTTAAATCTTTAAATGATTCTAACTCATTAATAATCTCATCTTCAAAATCATAATTTTCATCTGAAAAATCTTCTTTAGGTTTTTTAGAAGATAAAACTTGTTTCATGCTTCTTGCAAAAGAACCTGTTTGAGATGAATGAGCTTCATCAATAATAACTGCATATTTTCTCTTAGTTATGTTTCTTGTTTCTTCTAAAATATGTGGAAACTTTTGTAATGTTGTAACAACAATATTAGTTCCAGTTTTTAATGCTTCAGCTAATTGTTTAGAATCTTTATCAATAACTTCAACTATACCTTTAGCTTTTTCAATAGCTATAACTTGATCTTGTAGTTGTCTGTCAATAACCTTACGATCAGATATTACAATAACCATGTCATAAATTCTTTCATCTTCAGTGTCGAATCTATTTATTAAACCATGTGCCAACCAAGCTATTGTTTTAGTTTTCCCACTACCTGCACTATGCTGAATTAAATAATTTCTTCCAGGAGAAATGTCTTCTAATAATAAGTTAACACAATCAAGCTGATGATAACGAGGAAAAATAGTTGTGTCAACTTCTTCAAAAATAAAATTAGCTATTAACTTAGATAATTTATTTTTTTGCAAGATATCTTTATAAAGATAAGAAGTTTTATAGTCACCTTCAATTTCAGGATTTTCTAAGCCTTTATTAAATGGTAAAAATCTAGTCTTTTCACTAGCTAATTTAGTGGTCATGTATATTTTCTCATCACTCATAGCAAAATGAACTAAACATCTATTGAATATCTTATCTCTAGGGTTTCTATCTTTTTTATATTGTTCAATAGCATTTTCAACACCTTGTTGAAAAGTGTTTTTTAGTTCGATAGTAGCTATTGGTAAACCATTTATAAAAATAGCTAAGTCAATTCGGTTACTATTAGCTTCTTGATATTCAAGTTCATCAATAACAGAGAATATATTTTTTTCATAATTTTCAAACAAATCAGGGTTTTTGTTATTGTTAGGTTTTGGATAAAATAGTTTGAAATATGCTCCAACATCTTTAAATCCATTTCTTAAAACATGGAGGGTTCCTTTATTTTCAATTTCATTAGCTAATCTAGATAAGAATTTTAGTTCAGGGTTGTCTTTGTAAATCTTTTTGAATTTGTTCCATTCATTTTTTTGAGTTGTTTTTATGAATTTTAAGGTTAGTTCAATGTCTATAGCTATGTCTTTTGAGAAGTTAGTTGAATCTCGTTTTAAATAGCTAGTGCTAGCAAAATGGTTTATTATTTCCTTTTGAAAGTTTTTTTCTGAAGTGTTTGTTGTCATTTTTTACCTTCCTCACAATAATCGGTAAATATATATTATTCTTAGTTTTTTTAAATTTTTTTATAAAATATATATTTTAAGGCAAAATTGTAAAATGAATAAATCTTGTTTAATCAATGACAATGAAATAAAATATTGAAAATTAATTTGCAAAAAAAATATAATTACTATAATAAATAAATATTATCATAAATATTGATTTAAATGTTCAGAATAAAGAATATTGAATTGTTTTAACTTTATAACAGATTATGTGATTTTATGAATAATTCCAACGAAAATTATCAACAAACACAGGAGTTTGATTATTTTATTGAGTTTATAGAAAACAGAAACATAATACCCCTAGAAATTAAGAATAAAAAAGAATATTATAGTGACATACGCAATATTGAAAATAGTTTTACAGGTATAATGAAAAATGATGCTCCATTTATAGAAAATTCATTTATTCTAGAAGCATCTCAATTAATCATTAATGCAATACGTTTGTTTGAGTTAGGATATTTTGATGCTGCTTTTTATTCACTGAGGCAATCCATAGAAATTTCAACAACAATGGCATATTTATCAGATATTTCTGAAGAAAATAGAAAAAAACAAGTAACAGCATGGGAGAAACAAAAATGGTTTCCACCACAGAGTAAAATGTTAAAAATGCTGAAAAAAAATGGGGAGCATTATAAGGATATAAAAAACAAAATGTCAGAATTTTTTGATGAAATGAAGAATGTTTCAGATAAAATAAATAAATTTGTCCACAAACAAGGAAAATATCATTTTTACACAAACATCGATAGAAACACATTGATTGTTTCATATTTAGAAAAATTTGAGTGTTTTTTAAAAAAATGCATAAGTATTATTGCTATAATGAGATTAACTGTTGATCCATTTCCTATTTTACTAATGGACAAAGAAATTTATAATAGGACATTTAAAATGATCACTATACCCTATACTACTGCTTTTGCAAAAAAATACATAGGAAACGACTATATAAATCAGTACAAAACTACTGAAGTGTATAAAGGATATTATAACTATTTTATGAAAGAAGAAAAAAGAAATTATCCAACTAATGAGGTTGTGCAAAATGAGTGTATTGATACCAGTAAAATTGATGAAATATTATCTCAAGAACATTTACTAAATCAAAATGAAAAAATTGCGGTTAAAATTGTGAAAGAATATCCTACAATTTGTACAGTTTATTTCAACAAACATGGATTTCCTTATTATATTACAGAGGTAAAATCAAAAAATGAAAGTGGTTTGAATAGTAGTGAAACTATCAAAAAGTTTCATGCCTCAGAGGAAAAATTTAATCAAAACTTTAATGGTGCTTTTGCAAGTGTTTTTCATTTTGATGACAACTATATCTGTCTGGAACATAATGAAAAACTTAACAAAAAAGATACCATTATTATAAAAAAAATAATCAAAGATAACTTGTTAAGTTCCAGTTTTTAATAGTGATTATAATTATAGTTCGCTTTTTGATTTTTAGAAAACAAATATTAATGTAATTGGAAAATCAATAATTTTTCAGGAAGTTGGTTTTTTATGGATGAAATATTAAAAAAATTTTTGGATGAAAGAAATAAACGATACATTATCCCAATAGAAATTGAAAAAAAAGAAGAGTATATTTATGATATTCAGTCTTTAGATAATTCTGTTTCAGATATACTAAATTTTGTTTTTTCACCGATTTTTAACATGAATTATGAGTCTATACAAATGATTATTAACTCCATATATTTGTTTGAGATTGGGTATTTTGATGCAGCATTTTATTCACTTAGGCAGTCAATTGAAATTTCAACCACGATGGTTTTTTTATCTGAGTTATCTGAAGATGAACGTGAACATGAAGTTAAAAAATGGAGTAGTTCTGGAAATTTTCCTATGAGAGGGAAAATGGTTAAGAATCTTGAAAATAATGGAAAGTCCTATTCTGATATGCTTGATAAAATGCCTAATTTTTTTGAGAATATACAGAAAATTAATAAGAGAATTAATAAGTTTGTCCACAAACAGGGTTTTAAGCATTTTTATAGTATAAATTTCTCATCTGATAAGGAAATAGAAAAATATAAAAAATTCAGGCTAAAAGAATTTGAATTTTTTTTAAAAGAATGTATTTGTATCATAGCTGTTATGAGATTAGCTTTAGACCCTTTTCCCATATTGTTAATGGATGATGAGATTGAGTTTCGTGTCTTTGATATACTTACAGAACCATATGATTATAGAATAATGAAATATATCGATGATAATATCATTGAAGAATATAAAACAACACATATTTATCAAAAATGTTATAATCATATCATGAATGAAGAAAAACGAAATAATGCTGTTAATAATGTTGTAAGAAATCATTATATTGATTTAAAGAAAATAGATAAAATTTGGGAACAAAAACATTTATTAAAAGAATTTGAATTGATTACAATAAACATATTTCAAAAATTTAGTAAAATTAACACCATAGTTATCTATGGAATTTGGTATGGAATGGATGAAAAACTTTTTAATGTCACAGGTTTAAGTCTTCAGGATATATCTAATTCTAAAAATAAGTTTAATCAAAAATTTAATGATTTTTTTATTTCTGCGTTTCATTATGAAAATGACCATTTTTATTTACTTAATGAAGAGACATTTTCTGATAAAGAAATTAATGAAATAAAAAGGTTAATTTACGCTCCATAATACTACTTTTTATTTTAATTTGATTTTTAAGTTTTTTCTTCCTATTGAATGAATTACTGCAGATATGTAGAAATAAAAATTGTTTAACGTTATTTTAACATAATTTACTCTATTGAATTAGATTTAATAAGATTTTTCAAAATTTTGGAATATTTTTTTCTTTCAGTTCAGCATATTTAAGCTTATAACGAAATTATAGGATGAAAAAAATGGAATTGGTTTTTAATCACAAAGTTTTTGAAGAACCTACAATCTAACAACAAAAAAATATATAAATTTTTGATGAAATGTTGTGAAAGTATGAAAATTTTAAACAAAGTGAAAATACTTATTTTAATTTCTATAGTGTGTATCATTGCCATATGTAAAATTTATATGATGCAATTAACACCATTAAATATAGATATAACTGTTGAAAATAATGCTATTAATATATTAACATCTATTGCAGAAATTCAGGCAGGTATTTTAGCAATAATCGTGTCATTAACTTTAGTTGCTGTTCAAATTTCTTCGCAGCATTTTTCACCAAGATTAATGAGTATGTTTACGGGGAAAATAAATTTTTGGGGAACTTTATTTTTCTATCTTTTTTGTATTATTATAGAATTAATTCTTCTTTGGCTTTCTGATTTTTATCCATATAAATATGAATTCATTTTAATTAGTATAATTTTAATGATAATATCCAATGTTCTTCTTTTTTTGTATATAGAGTATAGTATTGAAATTTTAAAACCAGACCGTGCTATAATTTTAATTGGGGAAGATATCAAAAATGAAAATGTTGAAACTTTTTTGTTAAATGAAGAAAAAATAACTAAAAATCCATTTATAGTTTTGACTGATGTTATTTTTAATTCAATTAATTGTAAAGATCAAATAACCCTCATTAATGGAATTGACACTTTTAAATCAGTTTTTAAATCATATATTATTTATTTTATAAAAAAACATGGAAATTTAGATATGCTTGAAGGTTCTGAGACCACAATGAAATATATTGTGTCGACAAGTTATTTTAATGGAACAATCGTGGAAATTTTCAATAAATGTATTGAAACTCAATTATTGGATGCTTGTATATATTGTTGTGATATACTATATGACATGTATAAAATTGGATCGGATAATGAGGGTAATTCATTTATTACAGATTTTATAGATTCATTAATGATTATTGATGATAAAACGGAGTTATTTGCTAAAAAAAATTATTTTAATGACCGTAGAGAATACTCAAAAGCATTTGATTTAATTACTCGACCACTTTATCAAATTGGAAATATTGTTGCTCTTGCTGCAAAATATGAAGAAAATTCCGTGATAATTGATGCATCTTTAATTCATTTGAAAAAAAAATGTACATATTATTTTAATAATCCAAAATCAGAATTTAAAACTTTTTCTGACATTTATGAACCCGACCATCCATTCAAATCACCCATTAGATTAAAATATTCAATTAAATCACTTTTAATAATTAATGATGCACTTTCAGATAATTTTTCGGATAGGTACAATTTACACACTTTTGAAGAAACTGTAAAGTTTTTGGGAGATTGTGGAAAAAATTGCTTAAGATTAGATTTTAGATTTTTATATCAAGATATTGTAGATCAACTATTTGATTTCTACCTTAAATTAGTTAAATCAGAGATAAACAGTTTTAGTTCATTGGAAATTTTTAATTCCTCAATTTCAAATGCAATTACCTATTTGCCTGAAAATAAAGATAAATATATTAATGATTTTCATGTCTATAGAGAGGTAATTGAAAATAGAATTGTAAATTTATTAATATATTGTATTAAAAAGGATAATGATATTTATTATGGCAAAATTTCTTCATTATTATTTGATTTTTACAATTTTGTGATTGGTTTGAACAAAAATTATCCATTAATAAGTGCACTAACTTCTTTTTCCCAAATATTTTTAGAATGTTATAAGTCCTGCAATTTAGAAATTCTTATAATAACTGTTAAAAAATTAATTATAATGATAATTGAAAACTCATTATTTGGAAAAAGTGAGTGGAGATATTTCATTAACACTACTTTTAAAAATTTAATTTACTATATGTTTAAATCGTATAAACATTGTAAGTCTGAGAAAATTGATAATCTTTTAGAATTATTAAAAAAATTTAGTAAAGAAATTAAAGAAAATGTAGATAATCAAGATTATATAAACATTTTAATGATAGAAACATTGCAAGATAAAAATTTTGGATTAGAAAAAAAAATAAAATACAAATCACTTAAAGAAGAATTATTGTCGAAGCCTGAGCAAATAGAATTAAAAGAAGAAGATATTTCAAAATTTAAAGAAATGATTGAAAAATATAATTCAAAGGAATAATTTTTAAAAATATTCTTCAACTCTTAATTTGTGGCAAAGAATGTTCTCTTGCTTATATAGATAAATTGAGTATTTTTGGTCAAAAATTTTGTACTGTAATATATTAAATAATAATCTCTCTATTTCAGATATAGGCTCATGAATTCATTTTCAATTTTAAAAAAAAATCTCCTAATTTAAAAATATTTCAAGTTTGTAAGTTATAGTATGAGCTTCAATAGGAGCATCACTTACGATTTTTTTCCAAAAAGCATCATCAAATTTATGACTAAGATATGCATATCTTAATATGGATATTAGTTCTGACCTGAATCCTCTACCTCCATAATGGCTTTCAAGTTGGTAAAAGGTAAAATATTTCTTTTTTAACCAGTTTTCATCTAAAAAGAATAAAACTTCAGAAATTCTTTCTTTTTTAATTTCAAAACACTGTTCAAACCCTTCATGCCATTTAACAGAGTCATCAAAAAAGGGATATATATCATTATACCAAGCATAAGCATATCCATCAGTAATATTATTGTTAGTTGCAGGGTTTATTTTAGTTTGTAATATTAAAAACTTTTGTAAATTGTATAATTTTTTATCACTTTTCATTTCATCACTTCCTAAAAATAACAAAAGCTCATAAAAATGGCTTTATTCATTTATAAATTATAGTAATTACATAATATAAATTACTTAGATAATATTTTTAAAAAATAAAAATTCAAACTAAAATAGTGAAAAAAAATTTAAGAAATAAAAAATGAAAAAATAGATTATAAATTTGATTTAGATAGTAAATAATTTACGAATGCAGAACAAGAAACTACAAAATATTTTGCTAAATCAAAATCTATTTCTTTATGTTCAAACGAACCATGTCTAACTCCAGATTCTGAAGATGTGAAACCATATAAAGTATTAAATGATTCTTTTAAAGCCCCATTAATTTCAACTTTATTTTCTTTTTCTATCTGTTTTAACGCTTTTCCTAAAGAAATTTTTTTATCCTCTAATATTAATCTACATGCAGATTCAACGGCACTTATTGATTCTTTTATAGAATTTTTATAATCGGGTCTGGTTTTATCAGATAACAGGATTAAAGCCTTTTGTAAATGTTTTTTAACAACAATTGGAGAGTTATTTATAGATTTTTCTATTGAATCTATTTCCATTTCTTCAGTAATAGGTGTTACTTCCCAGTTAATTATCCTGTATGCAACATTTTCTTTCTCAAAAATTAGATTTAAATTATCCTTTAAACAACTCTTAGAATTGTTGTTACTGTCTATTTCTAAAATAAATTCAATTAAATCAAAAGCTTCATACCATTCACTTTCAATAATATAATTTTCTAGTTCCCGAAATTCATAGTTTAATAGGGATTTAAATCGTCTCAATTTTTCTGCAGATTTTTTAAAAAAATCTAAATATATTTCATCAAAGATTTCATCAAAGCTAGAAAAACCTACAGAATCCTCTGAATAACAATAGTATATTTTATTAAAAATTGAAATACGTGTTTCATCATCTAAATTTTCTAATTGCAATGCTTTTTTAGGAGTAATTTTGTTTCTTTCTGAAAATAATGCCATAAAATCACCTTAAAATCTATTTAATAGCTTTTTTTCATAATTTCAAACTTTTTTTCTTTAATTTATTGAAAAATTTTAAGTTATTATTTTTAATATCCATTTCCACTTAATCTAAAAAAAAATCTATCTTGTATTTTTATACGCAAATAATGAAGTGAATTATCCTATTGGAAAAAATTATTTAGCCCCCCTCCAAATGGAAAATTTGTAAAATAAGTTTTTGTAATTTTATTCAAATTATTTTTCCAATATAATTGTTCATTAGACTATGACTCTAAAAAATTTAATTTCCCAGTAACTACATGATTTATTAAAGATGTTCTTTTTTCTTCTAAAAGTTCAATTAATTTTTTATTTTTTTCAATAGCTTTATCAATAGCTAAAGTTTTTTTATCTAAAAAATTAACTATTTGTTTTTGATAATTTAAAGAAGGGAATGGTATTTTCCAATTTCTAATATTATCTAATGAAATAAATTTTTTAACACCACCCACACTAACAATACCTACATAGATATTAAAAGCATTAGAATTTAAATAATAAAATAGCCATCTTATTTCAGAATCTTGGTCATTTTTGAAAAGAGCCACATTTTTTATAGCAAATTCTTTTTCAGTGTCAACAATTATAGGATTCCCTATGTTCCTATCATAGGCATTAAAATATCATTTTTTTGAACTAAAGATCTTTTAGATATATGTATATAGTCTTTTTTAGAAATATATTTTGAATCTGAAAAATCAATTTCATTATTATTAATATTCTTAGAAGTTATTAGGGAAAAGTGCCTATATCTTCATCAACATAGCTGGAGTATCATGAGTTCCATCTTTTATAATATATTCATAAGATATTTTTTTTATTACCCAATCCTCAGGAACTTCACCAATCCACTCAACACCAGAATCTTTCATTAAAGTGTAACTTTATATTTTTCCTTAATACTATTTTTATTTCTTATTTGCTTCGTGTAAACATCGTGATAATGCCCACCAATATGTTTACAGTAAGGACACCTTTTAGTAACAAACGAAATAGTTTTATCTGGTGAAATCAATATCTTAGGTTATTCCATAGGTTTTAAAGGCAATATATAATCTCTTTCATTTGTTAAATCACTTACTTGTTCTATTTCAGGTTCATTGTTGCCCATAATCTCACATTTAAGCTTTTTATCAATGGTAAAAGTGTATTCTAATAGATTAGTCTGTTTTACATTAGAATAATCATTATTCAC